>JAGVUK010000008.1 GCA_019136335.1 Methanomicrobiales archaeon | reverse complement strand
AACGTGAAGGCTGTCGTCGACGAGATCAACAAAAAGACGGCCGACTTCAACGGCATGCAGGTGCCGGTGATAGTCACGGTCGACGATAAGCGCAACTTCACGATTGAGGTGGGCGTTCCGCCCACGACGGCCCTCGTCATGAAAGAGGCCGGTATCGCGAAGGGTTCCGCAGAGCCGGGCACTCAGGTGGCAGGAAACCTGCCGCTGGAGGCCGCTGTCCGTATCGCCCGTATGAAGTTTGATGGCATGCTCTCTTACGACCTGAAATCAGCGGTCAAAGAGGTCATTGGAACCTGTGTGAGCGTCGGCGTCACCGTTGAGGGCCAGAAGCCCCGCGATGTGATCCAGGCCATCAACGACGGGACATACGACGGTGTACTCGTCGCATAGATGTCAGACAACCATAGAAGATCGTGAGGTCGTGTACTATGGAGGCAAAGGATGGTTGATAAAACCAGTATACAGAAAGCCGTGAAGGCGGCACTGGAGAAGGCTCCGGAACGGAAGTTCAAGGAGAGCGTGGATATCACCGTCAACCTCAGGAATATCGATATGTCCCAGCCCAAGAATCGTATCGATGAGACGATTCTCCTCCCGAACGGTCTTGACAACGTCAAGATTGCAGTTCTCGGGAAGGGCGATATCACCACGCAGGCAAAGGATGCGGGTGTGGACCTTATCATTGGACCTGAGGAGATCGAGCGGCTCGGGGGCGAACCCCGGGAAGCGCGTAAGGTGGCGGAAGAGTACCGGTTCTTCCTTGCCGAGACGGCCATGATGCCTCTCGTCGGCCGGTATCTCGGTGTCAGGCTCGGTCCGCGTGGGCGGATGCCGATGCCGGTTCCGCAGGGCATGGACATCCGGCCCATTGTCCAGCGCCTGCGCAGTTCCGTGAAGATCCGGACGAAGGACAAGAAAGTCTTCCACGCAAAGGTCGGCTCCGCCGGGATGGACCCTGCAGAGATCGCCGAGAACATCGATGCGGTCCTCAGGAGGGTCGAGTCGGTCCTCGAGAGCGGGGCGCTGAACATCCACTCGGTCTACGTGAAGACAACCATGGGACCGGCAGTGAGGGTGATCTGATGGCGCTTTACACACATCACCTGCCCCGGTGGAAGAAGGAAGAGGTCGACGCGATCAAGCGCGGTGTCGAGGAGCACACGCTCGTCGGCGTTGTGGACATGTACGGCATCCCCGCCTCGCAGGTCCAGCATATCCGGCGGAACCTCCGCGGCACGGCGACGGTGAAGATGGCCAGGAACACGCTCATCGAGCACGCTCTCACCGAACTCGGCGGCAGCGTCGAGGCCCTGAAGGAGCATGCCGAAGGCCAGAGCGCCCTGATCTTCACGGACGAGAACCCTTTCAAGCTCTTCAAGCTGCTTGAGAAGACGAAGACCAAGATGGCGGCAAAGCCCGGCGAGACTGCGCCGGAGGATGTCGTCGTCCCGAAGGGTCCGACCAGTTTCAAGCCCGGCCCCATCGTGGGCGAGCTCCAGCAGGTGGGGATCCCTGCAGCCATCGAGGGCGGAAAGGTCAAGATCCGGGAGACGAAGACGGTCGTGAAGAAGGGCGAGGTCATCAGCAAGAAGGTTGCCGATGCTCTCGTGAAGCTCGGTATCAAGCCGATGGACGTCGGTCTCGTCCTGCAGGCTGCATACTACCGTAACACCGTCTTCACGCCGGACCTTCTCGCTATCGACGAAGAGGCCTACGCAAACAACATCGCGCTTGCTGCCCGGCAGGCGTTCAACCTCTCGGTGAATGCCGCGATCCCGACCCCGACGACGATCGGCGCGATCATCGGCAGGGCGGTGCGCGAAGCCCGGAACGTGGGCGTCGAGGCGCCGATCTACGAGAAGGATATCGTCGACCTGATCATCGGGCGGGCACGGCGCGAGATGCTGGTCGTCGCGCTTGCGGCGCAGGACCACGGTTTCGAGCTCGATGAGGCGACCCTGAAGGCGGCCTCGGCTGCGACTGCTGCGGCACCCGCTGCAACCCCGGCAGCCGTCGAGGCAAAGCCCGAAGAAGAGGAGACGGAAGAGGAGAAGAAGGAAGAGGAGGAAGAGAGCGGCATGGCCGGTCTCGGCGCCCTCTTCGGGTAATACTATTTCAAAGAAATCAGAGGTGAACGAACAATGGAGTATATCTACGCTGCACTGCTCCTGCACAACGCAGGCAAGGATGTAACTGAAGAGAATGTGACTGCTGTCCTGAAGGCGGCCGGTGTCGCCGCAGAGGATGCCCGCGTGAAGGCGCTCGTCGCCGCACTCGAGGATGTGAACATCGAGGAGGCCATCAGCAAGGCCGCCGTCGCTCCGGTCGCCGCTGCACCTGCGGCTGCCGCCGCCCCCGCAGCCGCCGCACCCGCGGCCGAGGAAGAGGCTGAAGAGGAGTCCAAGAAGGAAGAGGAAGAAGAGAGCGGCATGGCCGGTCTCGGCGCCCTCTTCGGATAAATCTTTTTTTTTTCGCCGGCGGTTGGCCGGCAGTTGTCGGTACCCCGCGGTTTTCCGCGCTATGATTCTCCCGGGACCCCTGTTAGAGAGGACCGGGGAGTATGCGTGAGTTACCGTGGATGCACGTCCGGTAATCTGTGACGACCCACGACGGGTCTGGATTGGAACGCCCTGGGCGCCGGTGGTTCATCGGCGGAGTTTGGGGATCACCCCATAGGGGAAGGGGTTTCACACGAACTCGAAGGGGCCGGACGGGAGCGACACGGCACGGCCACGTGTTGTGCCTGCCGAAACGTTGCTCTGCAGCCTCCCGGCAGGCAGACCTCCGGTTCGCCGCAATTCCACTGATCTTTTCCTCCTCAGGCGGGCATGCTCATCCGCTACATATGGGTAGATATAAAAACACCCCCTCCAGATAACCAGTTATTCAAAACCAGGTTTCCTGCAGGACCGCAGTCGCTCACCCCTGCGGGAATCAAAGAGGTGGTACCGGGCATGCCGAAGAAAGTGATGATAATCGACGACAACGACAAAGTCCTCCGAATCACCGAACTGCTTATAAAATCGTTCGGGTACTCTCCTATCGCGATAAATGACCCCCGGGAGGGGCTTAAGTTAATCTCCGAAGACCCTCCCTCGCTGATACTCCTCGATCTCATGATGTCGCCGATGGACGGTTCGCAGTTCCTGGACGAACGGAGAAAGATCCCCGGGGCGCTGGAGATCCCGGTGATGGTCTGTTCGGCATGGAGGCTGACCGAGGAAGAACTTGCCCCTTACAAGGATGAGGTTATCGGGGTCATCACCAAACCTGTCGAACCCACGCTGTTGAGAGAGATCCTTAAAGACCATCTCGGGGCGTGATGGCGTGATGTCGGCCGGGCCTGGTTCCGGGCATCTACCGGAGGAATTCTTTGCCGGGAGCGGATTATAATGTCGTTTAGCCTCATCGCCGCTGATATCGGCAGGCTCGTTTCAAAG
>JAGVUK010000298.1 GCA_019136335.1 Methanomicrobiales archaeon | reverse complement strand
GGTCTCGTTTGCGAAGTGCCCCGAGACCAGCGATGTCTCGATGAGCTGGGTCATGGAGAACCCTGCGACCCTCTCGTTCGGGCCGAAGTGGATGATCTGCGGTTCGCCGAACCTGTGCATGTCGATGAGGTCGCACAGTTCGATGATGAACCGGTGAATCTTCTCCGCGTCCCTGATCGATGCCGGGTCGCATCCCTTCAGGTCCACGCTCGTATACAGTCCCCAGCACCCGCGTTGCCTGAACTGCGCAACGATCTCTGCGTCGCTTACTGCCTCTGCCATAACGTTGTTTGCCACAGCGTTGTTTGTCATTACCTTACTTGCCATGATATCACCTTCGAGAGGATCTCGTGATCGATCTGATCCCTGTAATTTTTGATAGTTCAGATTTTAAACTTATCCCTCGCACTAATGGAGAATAACCGTTATTTCCCCGTTACCCCAGAGCAATCTCTCCCTATCGGAAATACTACGCCTAATTTACGCCATATTGTTAAATTGATGACTTTACACCGTTTATCTGACGATTCGTATGTAAATAACCCATTCTAAATAATACTTAGTATGATTTTCATTCAGCGTTAGAATTTTCCGGCGGCCTCTGCTCCGGGGACTCATGGACGATCGGGGCCGTGAAAAAAACCTCTTTTTACGGTACGGTCACCTGGTTTATTTTCGAGGATGAAAAACCCATATCAGGGGATGTATAAACTTTTGCCCCAGAACCAGCCAGTACCCCGACCGAAAGGCAACCGGACAGTGGCTACGGGGCCATCCTCCCGGGTCCAGATACCGGGTATCTCCACTTCCCGCCGCGCACCTCCGCGCTCCCTCATCAAGCACCCCGCCGGGAGGCGGAGGGGGGACATGCCGCACGCCCGGGCTCTCACCGGGCGATCGGGCCCCTGGTGCGCGCGCCGGGCATGGGCGCGGCGATCCCGGGCAGGTGAACTCACCTGTCCAGAACCCTTCCTGCCGCGATCTCCGCAAGCGTCCGCCCGGAGACGACCGACCAGGGCTCCGTCGCGACCGGGTCCCGGCCGGGATCCGCCTCCGCGTCATCCATCTTCACAAGGAGCCAGGCCTCGCCCTTCCCGGCCCTGAAGCGAGTGAGGGCATACCCGCCGCGGAGCTTCTCCCCCTCGAGCCAGACCGACACGTGGCCCCGCCCGAGCGCCTCGGCGACCCCGATCTCCCGCCCGCCCTGTCGTGCGAGGTTTTGGTAGGTTCCCCGGTCCCAGACGAGGACCGTCCCCGCCCCGTAGCTTCCCGCCGGGATGACGCCCTCGAAGTCGGCGTAGCTGATCGGGTGGTCTTCGGTGGGGACGGCGAGGCGTCTCTCCTTCGGGTTCACGGACGGCCCCTTCGGGACCGCCCAGGACTTCAGAACACCGTCGGCCTCCAGGCGGAAGTCGTAGTGGAGCGTGGTCGCGTCGTGCATCTGGATGACGAAGATAGGGCGATCTCTCGCATCCGCCCCATCTCCCGGTGGCTCCGACGTCCGGGAGAAATCCCGCTTCCCCCGGTAATCGTCAAGCGCATCCATACATGAACACCGGCGGCGCCGGGGATAAGGGTTTTGTCCCGGCCTACACCTTTCGCCCGGATGAGGGGACGATCCTGACGTTCATCTTCTCCGAACCGATGATCAGGATCCCCTCCCCGGGCCGGAAGTTGAGGAGATCTTTTTCGCTCACCTCAAAGAACTTGGCGTTCTCCTGGGCCTGCTTCTTGTTCTCGGCCCGCATACAGAACTTGACGGCGATGTTTGCGAGGATCTCCTCGTTGAAGTGGGCGATCAGCTGCGACGCAAGGATCAGCGAGACCCCGAACTTCCGCATCTCGGTGGCGTACTTGTTCAGCACCGCCTTGATCGCCGTCTTCGAGCCGCTCTTCTGGCTCACCAGGAGTTTCGCCTCGTCGACGATCACAAAGAGCCGGAACTTCTCCCGCTCGTTCTCCGTCCCGCGCGGGATCTCGCCCGTCGCCTGGAGGGTGTAGTAGATGCGCCGGAGGAAGAGGTCCGCAAAGAGGTAGCGCAGGTTCTCCGGGAGGGCGTTTAGGTTGATGTGGGTGATCCCGCCCGAGAGGATCGTGGGGAGGGATATCTTCTCCTCCCCCGAGAAGAGTTTGTAGTCGAAGATGTCCTCGAGGTAGGCCGGAATGGCCTCGTCCTCGCAGGACATGATCTCGCTCTCGATATCGTCGAAGTCGAGCACCCGCGTCCAGGTCCCGGTGTTTCCCGTGATCCCCGACATCCGGTAGCAATCTTTGATGATATTCTTGATCTTTCTCCGCTGCTGGATGCCGAGCGTCGGGAAGTTGATGGAGATGGCGTCGACGAAGTCCGAGGTGGCCCGGAGCGGGGTGATCCGTGCTCGCGGCCATGTCGCCGTGGAAGTCGATCAGGACGACCGGCATCGCCTGCGCCGCGAGTTCCGCGGCGATGCACCGGATCGTCTCGGTCTTCCCGGCCCCCGAACCGCCAAGGATGATCATGTGGCCGTTGTTGAGCCGGCCCGGCGACCAGTTGACCCGGCGCCCGTCCTGGGCGTGGCCGAGGAAGATGTCGAGCCCGCCGGGGCGGGGTGGCTCTGCCACCGGTTCCGGGGCCGGGCGGGGTGCGGCGACCCGGCGGGGAGCGGGCGGCGGCGGTGCGAGCGGCTCCTCCGCCGCCTCTTCCTCCTCATCATCGGCGAAGACGGCGTCGTCCCACTCCTCCTCCATCTCGCTCCCCCCGTCGGCCGGAGGCACGGGCGTTGCGGTGTTTGCGATCTTTGGGGCGGGAGAGGCCTCTCCTTCGGGGCTCTGCCGCCGGGGCCGGCCGGTCGATGACGATCTTTGCGGCGACGTCGGCCATCAGCGCCCGCCCGAGGTCGCGGAGGTGGGCGTCGTAGCGGTCCCGGTCCTTGACGATGAACCGGGCAAGGCCGACCCCGTCGTCCTGGGGCGCCTGCTCGAGGACATAGATCGAATCGGCGATGAGGGAGAGCACCCTCGATAGTTCGCGGCGGTGAGTTGCCGAGGCCCGGATCCGGTCGCAGTCCTCGCCGCAGGCGAGGTAACGCAGAACGGTGAACGTCGAGTGGAACGACTCAAGGAGCATATCGTAGTGCTCCCGGACCTCCGGGTCGATCGCTTCAAGCATCCCCTTGAGGATGTACGCGAACTCCGCGGGGAAGGTGTAGACGACGCCGCCGGCCCCGGCCCCGTCGAGGTCGTAGGCGTGGGCGAGGACCGCACACCCGGCGGCCTTGAGCCGGGCGGCGAACCGCTCGCACTCCTCGAAGAGCGTGGGGTTGTTGTTGAGGAGAAAACCGATGAAGGTCTCTTCGGTGCGGGGGAGCGATGATGGGAAGGTCTTGTTGACGTAAGAGCCCCTCACCGTTCCCGCGAGGAGGGCCGGGACGACCTCGTGGGTCTCGCGGGCGAGCGCCCGGAGGTCCAGTGCCCGGATCCGGGCCTCCGTCAGCGGCCGGGCGATCCCCTCTCCGGCGGGGGTCACCCGTACCACCGTCGTCCCGTGCCGGGAGGAGGACTCGATGAGACCGACTTCTGCGAGCGCAAAGAGCGGTCCGGACGTATAAGCGTAACAACTCTGCTCGACCACGCCCATCCCCTCCCCACGGGACGACGAGCTGTTCTGGGCGATGTAGATGTAGAGGAGCGTCTCGATGATGTCGCGGACTTCCTGCGTCCTGAACTCCTGCAGGTATTCGACGACGCCGGGAGGGAACGACTCTACCAGGGCGGGGAGCCCGGTATCTACATAGCCCATCGCTTTGAGTGCTTCGGTAAGATCTCTTGACACGGGTTCACCAGCGGATGCGTTCTCGCGGCACCAGGATGCTCCGGGCATCTGCCCTCCCGGCCCTTCTGTTTGATTGAGAACCGTTCCGACCGGGCACCGGCAAGTGCGCGGCACGGTGCGGGTCTGCGGGCAGCCGCTTCACTGAAGCGGGCGGTTGAACTAGTTTTGTTCTACGATCTATTAAATATAGGCTGTTTTTGACCCTCTACAGGGTTAAATCCCAGAGATTTCTGGTCCCATGACCTTTCCGGGAGGGGATCGGGTGCGCCTCGCCCCACCCCGTCGCATGAAACCGCGTCGCTACCCACATCGACAGTTCGCACAGGACCCGTGGGGGAGAGGGCGCAGCGACCGCGGGCCGCAGCGCATCTCCACGGCCTTCGCTCCCTGGAAACCCCAGATCTGTAAAAGCCGGCTTGCAGTCCGGCAGGATGCCCGCCGCACCGGGGAAAGGGAGCGTGGGAAGGCCGGGTGTGGAACCGGCCGGCGCGGGCTGTCCATCCTCCCCCGGTGCCGCGTCTCTCTCCCCTGAACCGCCGGAGAACCTGCCGGAATCGGCCGAACATTTACATGAAGAGATTTTTATATTTTAAAGTTATATATATCAGCAGTCAAGGTGGGTGTCCCGTGATTACCCTTACCGAACAGCAGCGAGTGGGTGTCCTCATAACCCTCCTTGCCATATCGGTCTTCCTGACCTACTACTTCCATACCGTCTTGATGCTCGGGACCGTCTTTTCGCACTTTTTCTACGTACCGATCATCCTGACCGCACTCTGGTGGGAGAAGCGGAGCGTGCCGGTCGCTCTCTTCCTCGGCGGGCTCGTCGTCGTCGGCACCCTCGCCTTCAGCCCGGACCCGCTGGTCCCGAACGATTACGCCCGTGTCCTGATGTTCGTCGTCGTCGCCCTCGTCGTCGCCTCCCTCTCCGGGCAGCTCAAGAGACGGGAGCAGGAGGTGGAGAAAGAGAGAAATCTCGCCCAACGCTACCTGGACGTGGCGGGCGGCCTCTTCGTCGTCATCAACGCCGACCACACCATCCAGCTCGTCAACCGCCACGGC
This sequence comes from Methanomicrobiales archaeon, assembly GCA_019136335.1. Taxonomy (GTDB): domain Archaea; phylum Halobacteriota; class Methanomicrobia; order Methanomicrobiales; family Methanoculleaceae; genus Methanoculleus. Next base: position 18,574 of record JAGVUK010000298.1, on the reverse strand, counting down.
TGCGAGCTGCTCGGCTACCGCGAGAAGGAGCTGACCGGGAGGGACTGGTTTGCAACCGTTGTCCCTGAATCATCCCGGGAGGCGCGGCGGCAGATCTTTGACGCCGCTATTGCTAACGGCACCGCCTTCCCCGGCCCGCGGGAGAACCCGGTCATCACCCGGAACGGGGAGGAACTCATCCTCACGTGGCAGGATACGGTGCTCACCGGCGATGACGGCAGGTCGATCGGGATCATCGGCTCAGGCTCTGATATCACCGACCGTATCAGGGTGGAAGGGGAACTGCGGGCAGCCCACGAAGAGGCAAACCTCTACCTCGACATCATGGTGCATGACATCAACAACGCCAACGCCGTCGCTCTCGGCTACACCGACCTGCTCACCGAGGTGCTGGAGGGGAAGGAGAGGCAGATGGTCTTGAAACTCAGGAACGGAATCAGCCGGAGCATCGAGATCATCCAGAACGTCTCGACGCTCCGGCGCCTCGTCTCCCGCGAGACCGTGACGAGACCCGTCGACCTCGACGCCGTCATCAGGGCCGGGATCGCGCACCATCCCGATGCCGGGATCGTCTACGAGGGAAGACCCGTCGGGGTCATGGCCGACGATCTCCTCCCGGAGGTCTTTGCGAACCTCATCGGCAACGCGGAGAAGTTCGGGGAGCCCGGCGTCGAGGTCACCGTCCGGGTCGAGGAGGGCGATGGGGCGGTCAAGGTCTCGGTCGAGGACACGGGGCCGGGCGTGCCGGACCGGGAGAAACCCCTCCTCTTCACCCGCTTCGCGCGGGGCACGAATGCCAGGAGCGGGAAAGGGCTCGGGCTCTACATCACGAAGATGCTTATTTCGCGCTACGGCGGCCGGATCTGGGTCGACGACCGGGTACCGGGCCACCCGGAGCGCGGCGCTGCATTCCGGTTCACCCTGCCCCGCTCCGACCAACCGTGGGAGCCGGCCGTAAAACAGGCGGTCACCCCCAGACCCTGACCGGGTCAAGGGCGGCATCGATGATCAGGTCGAAGTCGAAAGCGTCGAGCCAGCCCGCCTTCTCAAACATCTGCATGAAGCAGACACCCACGATCTTCGCGTATGGCACGTAGACCTGCTCGACCGGGAGGTCCCGGACAGCGAACCCCAGGAGTTCGATGAACGGGGTGCAGGTGCCGGGGCAGCCGTAGTAGACGACCTGGTCGCCCGCACCAAGCCCCGCCCCGCGGAGGTAGGCCTTGAACGGCCGGAGCATCCCCGGGACGCCGGAGAGTTCCTCTTTGAGTTCCATGAAGGTCTGGTTATCGCCGGGGCATATACCGGTTCCGGATGGGGCAGGGGCAGAGCACCCCGCCGTCGTCCCCGTGCACCCGGAGGACGGAGGCGGTTTCCTGCACCCGGTGATGACGACGCGGGTGAAGATCTGGTGGGAGGTGGATGGGTGCCGGCCAGCAGAACGGGTGACCGCGACGGGCGGACGGGATGTCAAACGATTGCAGAAGTGCTTCTGGAGAGAAGAACGGGGAATATTGTTATCTGCGGCAAGGGGGCAGCGGGAAGAGCACCGTTGCCGGGCTGCTTGTCCGCGGGTATGCACTGAGGAACCGTGCGGTTCCGGCGAGATGGATCTGAGCGGGCACAGCCCCTCCCGGTCATGCTCGGGCATGAAGGGATGTGGTTGGCCCGTCCGGTCAGGAAGGCTTGCTCGCTACGCGGAGATGGCCGCCGGCCGGAAAGGGTGACGGCGGGTCAGAGCATACCGCACCCGGAGAGGTGGTAGAGCCTCTTGACCTGTTCGGCCGCCTCCTCCGAGACGGTCTCCCCGATCCGGATGAGGATGGTGTCGATGTCCTCCTCGGGCATGCACCCGAGGTCTTCGCGGCCGGAAAGGATCTGGTCGGTGAGGTAACTCCAGTCCTCGCCCGAGAGGCGGCCAACCCGCTCCGCAAAGTCTTCTTCATCTGCCGCGATATGGTTTGAGACCGGCGGCAGGATCGAGTGGAACTCGTGCCCCGACTCCGGGCAGAGGATCCCGCTGTATTCCGGCGCCAGTTTCCGCAGGATTGCAAAGTCTCTCTCGTCGAATTCTCGTGCCATGGTTTCGTTCACTTCCGGGGAATATGAGGCATCGCCTGGGCGGCTACAAAAACGTTCGCTCGCCGCGGGATTACGACTCCGGGAGGAGCCTGCCCGCCCGCGCGATGTTCTCGGTCTCGAGTTCCTCGAAGAAGAGGGTGACACGCTCCGGATCGACGCCGAGCGTCCCCGTGATCGCCGCGGTGATCTCGGCGGCGAGTCTTCGTTTCTGCTCAAGTGTCCGTCCCTTTGCCATACGAATGGTTACGACCGGCATGTTGAAAGAGTGTGGGACGGGACGGTATTTATCTCTGCGGGGCTCGCGGGGCACGGGCGGGAGACACCATCCGTAAGGACGGAGTAGTTCACCGGTGCGCAAGAGCGTCGGGGCAGGCGACCCGAAACGTGGCGGTGCCGGGCGGCGGAACTCCCGTGATCGCGAGCCCCGCGATATCCCGGACCACCTGCTCGAAGGCCTCCTGCTCTTTGGGCGGCACCCGCTGCCGGGCCCCATCCCTGAGCCGGGCAGTTGCCCGGGCGACCTCCGCATCGAGCCTCGACGCCAGCGCCTGATCGGTCCCGTCCCCTCCGGGAGCGATGCCCAGGAGGAGGAGCGCCTCGGACCCGGCCCGGCGGCCCGGGACCCCTGCCGCGAGCGTGTGCAGGTCGGCGATGTCGTCGGCGATCTGCATCGCCTTCCCGACACAGAGGCCGAAGTCCGCGAACGCGGCGACGACGTCATCGCCCTCGCCCGCCGCCATGGCACCCCAGGCGGCCGCGAGCGAGAAGAGGCATCCCGTCTTTCTCGCGACGATCGCGTCATAGAGTTCAACCACCGGAAGTTCAGGCCCCCCAATCATCTCCCAGGCCACGCCCCGGGCCATGCTCTGCTGGGCCGACGCGAGCATTGCCACGTACCCGGCGCCGTAGGGGGCGGCGAGCGCGTACGGGAGGGCGAGTACCCCGACGGCGTCGAGGACCGCCCGCCCCTCCCCCCGGGTGAGGTGGTGGGAAGGGATCCCCCGCCGGACGGTGTCGCCGTCCAGCATGTCGTCGAGGATGAGGCTTGCGGCGTGGGCGAGTTCGACGGCACAGGCAAGGTCGAGCGCCCGGCGGGTGGGCGCCTTCCTGCAGGCGAGGGTCGCGTGGACGCGGAGGAGGAGCCCGGCCCGCATCCTTTTTCCCCGGAGGAGGAGCGGGACGACGCCGGGGTCGATCGCACTCCCCTCTCCTGCCACCTCCGCGATCCGCCGGTTGACGGCAGGTCTGACGCTCTCAAGGAACTCGCGAAACGGTATCATGGCTCGTTACTCCCCGGGGGGGCGCCGGTGCATCCCGTTAAGGTGCGCGGAACGTAAAAAGGTGTGGGTCGATCCCCTGCCTTCGGTAGTTTCATAGCCCTGCAGCGCCCCCCGGACCCTGCCGGCGGATCGAGGAGGGTGCCGGATGAGCGCCGAGAGAGAGGTGGGACGCCTAGAGGCGGGAGATGCGTTCCGGGACTGGCTTGCGGGCATCATCGCCGACCGGTTGCCGGGGTGGGAGAGCGGCGCCCGGGTCTACCGGATAGAGCCCGCGTCGCACGTCGTCTGCCGGTATGAGTTCGCCGGGGGGGAGAGCGTCGTCGGCAAATTCTTCGGCGCGCCGACGGGTGCGAAGACCCGCTACAACGCGGATGCTGCGATGGAGAACGAATTTGACCGGCTCAGTCGCGCATCCGGTTGGATCCGGGTCGCGAGGCCGCTTGCAAAGAGCAGCCGGTTTGGTGCAGTCCTCGTGACCGAGTACGTCCCCGGCCCGACCATACGGGAACTCATCGCGGCGGGAGCCTCCCTCTACGAGCCCCTGACCGGTGTCGCGCACCTGCTCCGGCGGCTCCACGACTGCACGCGGACCTCCTGCAACCGGGAACGCGACTTTGCCTACTTCCACGCGGTTCTCGACCAGAACAGGCTCCCGGCTCCCCGGAGGGAGCGGTTCAACCGCCTCCTCGGAGCGTGGTGGCGCAGCCCGCGGATCGGCCAGGACGCCGGATGCACGGTCCACGGCGACGCGACGCCCGGCAACTACCTCTTCGACGGCGGCACGTGTGCGATCGACTTCGAGGGCTCCCGGGACCACGCGCACCCCGTCCGCGACCTCGGCATCCTTGCCGCAGAGCTCAAGGCGTCGCCCGGGAACGGCTCCCGGGCCGAGGACTGGATCGGCCACCTGCTCTGGCACTACAGCAACGGCGAAGAGGAGTTCCGCCGTCATACCGCCGTCCTCCCCTTCTTCATGGCACTCGGCCACCTCAGGATCGCACGACTGCCCTGGCGGGCGGGGGAACGGGACCGGCTGCTCCAGGAGGCCGAGGCATGTCTCGCCGCCGGCCCGGGATAGAAGGGGTCCTCTTCGACTGCTACGGGACGCTCATCGACATCCTGACCGACGAGCACGACATCGGGACCTACCGGTGCCTCTCCCGGTGGCTCATGTACCAGGGGGTCCGGATCGCGCCCGAGCGCCTGCGGGCGAGCTACCTCCGGCGGGTGCGGGAAGCAATCGACCGCACCGGGGAGCGGTACCCGGAGGTCCGGGTCGAGGAGGTCTTCGCCGGCATCTGCGCCGGGCACAGCATCCGGGAGGTCGACAGCGGGCGGCTCGGCGTGGAGACCGCCCGGGCGTTCCGGGCCGCATCTCTCCGGCATCTCGGTGTCATCGAAAAGAGCCGGAGCCTGCTTGACCTCTTCGGCACGAAGAAACTCGGGGTCGTCTCGAACGGGCAGCGGGTCTTCTCGGAGCAGGAACTGCGGGTGCTCGGCCTCTACGACCGCTTCGACGTCGTCGTCTTCTCCTCCGATCTCGGCTACCAGAAGCCCGACCCCCGGATATACACGGCGGCGCTCGAACAGATGGGGGTCCCGGCCTGCGGCGTCCTCTTCATCGGGGACGACCACGAAAACGACGTCGCGGCACCCCTGAGGCTCGGTATGCAGGCGTTGCATGTGGCGGAGGCCTGGAGGCGCTACGGAACCTGAAACGGCAGGCCCGGTGGCTATATGGTGTCCGGGCGACCAGTTTCTTCACATTGGTGCGGAAGCGCATGAGATCGAAAGCCCGGATACAGAGGGATGAGACCGGTTTCTGCCGATAGCCCGCCGCCCGACGGCTGGATCGGGGTCGACCTGAACACCACCGGTTACATCGCCGTCGTGGCCCACCCGGCGAGCGGAGGCGTGGTGATGCTCGGTGAGCAGCCGGAAGACGCCGGCATCCGGGAACGGGGCAGCAGCGCCGGAAAGCATAAGAAGCTCAAGGAGGCCCGGGACCGCGAAAGCAGCGTCAGGGGAGGCCTGAACCGGCGGATAGCAAGAGAGATCGTGAAGATGGCCCGGCACCTCCAGTGCGGCATCAAACTCGAGGACCTCTCTGGCGCGGGGTTTGCAGGAAGGCAGAAGCCGGGTGTCCCCCTCCCGTTCTCCCGGCGTGACGGGTCGTTTTACCACCTCCAGAACCTTGTCGAGGCACGGGCGCACGACGCCGGAGTCCCGGTCGTCCTCGTGGACCCGGCGCTCACATCCCGGTGCTGCAGCCGGTGCGGCGAGCGGGGTATCCGCAGGAGGAAGCAGTTTCTCTGCCCACACTGCGGGTACACCGATCACGCCGACGCGAACGCGGCGTTCAACATAGCGGCGGCGCCGGGTACCGGCCGCACGTAGCGAGGGGGCGGGTGGCGCTGGTTTTATAGGGGGTGGCGGGCATAGTCCTCACGATGAACAACTGGCGATGGCCGATCGCCTTCGGGGCAGGGCTTGTCATCCTCTCGGTCGCACTCTATGCCCTGCACTTCCTGATATTTCACGATCTCCATCATATCGGCATCTACACGCTCGCCGACATCGCGTTTCTCCCGATCGAGGTCCTCCTGGTGACGCTCGTCTTCCACCAGGTGCTCGCATCCCGCGACCGGCAGCAGAGGATGGAGAAACTGAACATGGTCATCGGGGCATTCTACTCGATGCTCGGGACGGAACTCCTGACCTACATCTCCAACAACGACCCGGACCTGGATGCGGTCCGGCCGCACCTGGTGGTCACCGACGCCTGGACTGATGAGACGTTTCGGGAGGTGGAAGAGCGGCTGAAGCGGCACCCCTGCCGCATCAGGATCGAGGAGGTCGACCTCGAGGCCGTCAAACGGTTTCTCGGGCCCCGCGAGGAGTTTCTCCTGAGGTTAATGGAGAACCAGGCGCTCCTTGAACACGAGGAGTTCACCGAACTCCTCCGGGCGATATTCCACTTCAATGAGGAACTGCAACGCCGGCCCGGTTTCTCCGGCCTCCCGGCGACCGACACGGCCCACCTCGCCCACGACCTCGAACGGATTTACGGCCTCCTGATCCGGGAGTGGCTGAGGTACATGCGCTACCTGCAGAAGAACTACCCGTACCTCTTCTCGTTTGCGATGCGGACAAATCCGTTCGACGAGACGGCATCGGCAATCGTCGGGTGAGAAGGGAGGGGGCCGGCGGCCCGCATCCCCCTGCTACGACAGTTGTGCCCGGATGTGCTGGACCGTCTCTGGGTACCGCTCCGGGAGCAGGCCTTTTTCGAGGTTCTCCCTCACGATCCACCGGATATCCGGATCGTCGAGGGTTGCAAGCTGCCGGAGGTATTCGAATCCTATCCCGGGGAGGGCGGCGACGACCGGGGCGAGCGTGGAGCCGAGCGCCGTCCTGAGCGCCAAAAACCCCTCCGACTCCCGTTCCCGCGCCGTATAGACACGGATCAGGATCTTCCGGTGGAGCTGGAGGGCGGCCGCCGCGATATCACGCTCACCGAGCAGGTCCGGATCGGCGATCCCTGCGGCCGCGGCGCGCATGGCAAGCCAGGACCCTCTTTCCACCCACCCGTCGAGCTCCGGAATCACAGCCTTCCGCTGCCGGGACAGGAGGTCCCGGACCCCCATCGCCACCGCTTCCCGGATCCGCCACCGGGGATCGGCGGAAGCCGCCACGAGGCGGGTGAATGCCGGCCCCGCGCACGCCGGCGACAGGGAGCCGATCGCCCCGACGCCCCTGATGCCGCAGAACGCAAGGAATTCGTGCGGGTCGCCTGTCGGTGCATCCTCCGGGGAGACGCCGGCGAGCCCGACGCAGAGGCTCCAGAGGATACGCTGGTCGTCGGGGTCGGCAGCCGCAAACTCCCGTACGGTCTCGGTGAACGCCCCGGCGAGCTCCCGGTTTGCCCGGGACCCGGGCAGGCCGCTCCCCGCGACCAGGCAGTCGAGAAGGTCCGCGGCGTTCCCGTTCGCGAGAAATCCCGAGAGCAGCCGGGCAACATCCCTGATGTAAGTTTCTTTACGGGTCAAGATCTCAAGAATTCAACGACCCGCCGGCAGTAAAAATGATCGCTACCGGGCGGCCAGGGTTGCAACGAAGGCGTCGAGTGCCGCGTGGACGTTCTCGCCGCTCCGTGCCGAGATGGGATGCACCGTCTCTCCCGGAAGCTCCCGGCGGATGGCCTCGGGCACTGCGCCCGGGCAGTCGCACTTGTTCGCCATGAACGCGAGCGGCACCCCGAGGGCCTTCAACTGGTCGTAGAGGTGCCTCGTCATCGGGTCCACCCCGGTGGTCGCATCCACGACGATGATCGCGCCGTCCATCCCCCGCGAGAGGATCTGCCGGACGAACTCGAACCGCTCCTGCCCCGGTGTCCCGAAGAGGTAGACCGCCTGGTCCCTCACCTGCAGCCTGCCGAAATCGAAGGCGACGGTCGTGGAGCCTTCATCCGAGGCTGCTTCGATATGGCGGCTCCGGGGATCGAGCGCCTGGATGAGACTGGATTTGCCGGCGTTGAACGAACCGAACACAACGATCTTGAGCCTGCCTTCTGCCATCAGCCTTGTATTGGCCCCGGAATGGTTTAGACCTTCGCTATCGAGGGCGCCGCGGCGGGATGGAGGCGCACCCCGGGTTTTCCAGGAGATAGGTTGTTACCCCGCGGCCCGGGGGCGGCCACTCCGGAGGCACGGTCAGCCCCCGATCGCGCCGCGAGGTGCGAAAACCCCCATATCCCGAAGAGCCGGCTGCTCCCGGCCTGGACAGGGGATCTCCGCGCACTGATACGATGATATACCGGCACACCCAAGGTACCGGGTATGGGGTCGGAGGAGACGGATACCGTCGCGCAGGAGATCATGACCGTCCTGGACAACCTCATCCTTGCAGAGAAGCGTGCAAGGCTCCAGGTATCCGCCCTCGAGGAGCGGCAGTACGCCCTGGCCACGACGTTTCGGATGGTCAAGGAGATGGAGGTCGACAACGCCATCGAGGAGGCCCTGGCCGGGTTCGGGTTCGGCTACTACACCATCGACGACGATGCCGAACTCTGGATATCGGAAGAACACGGGCTGATGGTCTTCCTCTCGTTCACCGCCCCAGACGGGCGGTACTACAATTACAGGATCGTCGCCTTCGACGTCGTCGGCGAGGACGGGGAAGAGGGGGCGTAAGGATTACGGAGAACGGCACATCCGTAACCTGCATGAAGGGCGGGGTGTCGCACCAGGCATTATAATATACCAAAAATAACATTGGTGTCCGGCAGAAACGGGCGAAGGGATGGAGATGGAACGTTCGATAAAACGCCTCATGGAAGATAGGGAGAAGCGACGCGAGGAGAACATCGGCAAATACATCGAGCAGCTCTCGGACGAGAGCACGCCCTACCGGCTGCGGGCTGCCGAGGCGCTCGGGGGATGCGCCGACGCCCGGGCGGTCGAACCGCTGATCGCCGCCCTGCACGACCCGGAGAACGAGGTCCGCTGGGTTGCGGCGCAGGCGCTCGGGAAACTCCGCGACGTACGGGCCGTCGAGGCACTGCTCCCCCTCCTCGCCGACCCCGACCGGTGGGTGCGGCGCGGCGCTGCCTGGTCGCTCGGCGAGATCGGCGACCCCCGTGCGGTTGAACCGCTGCTCCCCCTCCTTACGGACAGAAAGAAGGATGTCAGGGTGGCCGCCGCCGACGCGCTCGGGAAACTCCGCGACGCACGGGCGGCCGGCCCTCTCGCCGCCGCGCTCGAGGGAGAGGAGGAGCCGGAGGTCAGGACGGCTATCCGCCGTGCGCTCCACGAGATCACCGGCGAAACCGGGTTCTGACGCCGGGCATGAGGCTCTTTCGCTACTACCCGGAGGACTTCGGGGCGCTCACCGTGAAGGTCGTCCACATGGACCTCACCTTCGACGTCTACGACGACCACACGCGGGTCGTCTCGGCCCTCACCGCCGAGACCCTTGATGCGCCGCTCGCATCCCTCGCCCTGAACGCCCGCGACCTGGATATTCTCGAGGTTGCCTGCGACGGGCACGCAGTCGCCTCTACCTACAACCGCGGCGCCGCGACCCTCACTGTCACCTTCGACCCTCCCGTCCCGCCACGGACCCGGTTCACCCTCAACACCGAGACGATCTGCCGCCCGAGCAGCCACGTCCTCGAAGGACTCTACTACGACGGGTCCTGCCCCGCAGGATCGCCCGTCCAGATCACCCAGTGCCAGCAGTGGGGGTTCCAGCGGCTGGTCCCCTGCCTCGACGACATGACGGCGAAATGCACCTACACGACGGCGATCATCGCGGACGACGGGTATACGAACATCCTCTCAAACGGCGACCCGGGAGGACCGCGCTACTCCCTCGGGCCCGGCCGTTCCGTCCAGGAGTATCGCAACACCACGACCCCGATGGCCCCCTATCTCTTCTTCCTCGGCGTGGGGTGCTACGACACCTGCCGGCGGGAGTTCGAATACCCCGACGGCCGGACGTTCACCCTCGAACTCCTTGTAAAACCCGGCTCCGACCCGACGGCCGCAGAGCGCGCGCTCGAGATCCTGGCGGACGCGGTGATGTGGGTCCACCTCTTCACCGGCCCGGAACAGTACCGCGACCGGGAAACCCGGCAGGAGATCTGGCGACTCACCCGGGTGCGGGACGCGGCGAAGCGAACCGGGGACCAAAAAACCCTCGCAGGAACCAGGGAAGCACTTACCGGGCTCCTTGCAACCGTCACCCCGGGTTACGCCTACACGGGATCGGTCTACCGGGAGATCGCCATGCAAAACTCCGACTTCGGCGGTATGGAGAACGTCGGGAACACAACGATCGCCGCAAACCGCATCATGCCCTACCCGGAGGCGACCGATCCGGCCTTCGAGTACATGGTCAGGGTGAAGGTCCACGAGTATTACCATAACCTGAACGGCTCTGAAGTGACGGGGAGGAGCCCGTTTGAGATCTGGTTGAACGAGGCGGTGACGGTCCATATCGAGAACCAGCACCACGCGTTCTTCTTCGGCGAGGCCTACTCCCGCCTCCAGACCGTGCTCGACCTCCTCGACCCCGGGGCCGGCACGCTCGTCCTCGATCGGGGCGCGGGCTCGATGCCGATCGAGCCGGACGGCTTTGACGACCCAAACGACCTGATCACGGGCGTCACCTACGTGAAAGCCCCCGAGTTCGTCAGGATGATCGAGACGCTGACGGGAAAGGAGACGTTTGCAGAGGGACTCGCCCTCTACCACGACCGGTTCCGGCACGCGAACGCCTCCCGCGACGACTGGATCCGCTGCATGGAGGAGGTCTCGGGAGAGGACTTCTCAAGGATGGCGGCGGTCTGGCTGAAGGAGAAGGAGTACCCGGTCGTCACTGTGACCCCCTCTTACGAGCCGGCGGCCCGGCGGTTCACCCTCACCTATCGCCAGAGCCGCTCGCCCGGCGGCCGCCTCTGGGAGTTCCCGTTCCTGTTCGCGCTTGTCGACGCCGACGGCCAAGAGATTGCGGAGCGGATCATCCGCGTCAAGGATGAGGAGGGCGAGGTCGTCCTCGACGGCGTCGATCGGCCCGCGTACCTCTCGCTCAACCGCGGCCACTCCTTCTACGGGAAGGTGGTCTATCGGCCGCCAGAGGACGAACTCTACCTCCAGGCAATGAAGGATGCCGACATCGTCGGCCGTTTCACCGCGTTTAACGCGCTCGCCGGCCGGGAGATGCTCCGTCTCCTCGAGGATCCGGACGCGGCCGTCTCGGGCCGGATCATTGACCTCTGCGCCGGCCTCCTCGCCGACGACCACCTCATGGAGGAGGCGGGCGGTCAGTTCCTGACCATCTTCCCGGCGGTGGACGACGAGCGGTTTGCCCACCACTACCGCGCCCTCTACGACGCGAGAAAGAAGATCCTTGCCGCCGTCGGCGCACGGCACACGGACACCCTCCTCTCGGTCTACCGGCGGGCGGCGGCGCGCGTCAGGGGCGGGGCCGGGTACCTGGAGGACGAAGCCAGAGCGATCCGGCGGCGGCAGAGGAGGAATGCATGCCTCGAGATCCTCGCCGCCTGCGACACCCCGGAGGTCCACCGCCTGATCGCCGGGCAGTTCCGTGAGGCCGCGGCCGCAACCGACCGCCTCGCCGCGTTTGGGCTGATCCTCGAGAGCAGCGCCCCGGAGCGCCTGGATATCCTTCGGGCGTTCTGTGCCGAATCGGCGAAAAGCCCGGTAGCGTGGGAGTCCTTCCTCGCCGTGGTCGCCGGGAGCGACTGCGACGACCTTGTAGAGATCCTCCGCAGGATCGAATCCTCCCCCGCCTTCACGGTCGAGCAGGCCGGCGAGCAGCGGGCACTCTACGGGCGGTTCGCGCTGAACAGGAAACGGTCGCTTGAGACGGAAGAGGGGCGGGCCTACCTTGCGGAGGTCCTCCGGCGGCTCGCCCGGGTGAACGAGTACAGCACCGTCCGGGCTCTCGACGCATTCGCGTTCATCGACGCGATGGAGCCCCGCCATCGGGCGCCGGCGGCAGGCGTGCTCGCAGACCTCCTCGCCTCGCTCGACCCGGATGCGCACCCGGCCGTCTACAACAACGCCCGCCGCTTCCTCCTCGGCGCCCCGGCGGCCGTCCGGGCCTACGAGGCGGAGCACGGGGCGATCCCGGCGCTCCGGGGACCCGCGCCCTGATCAGCCGTACTCAAGGTGCAGCCCGACGCCCGTCTCGCGGACGTCCGCGACCCTCGAGAGCGCAATCTTCGCCGCAAGACCCGTGCAGTGGCAGGGGTGGAGGACCGCCGGCCGCACCTCCGAGAAATAGTCGACGACTCCCTGCATCTCTCCCGGCGAGGGGTCGAGGAGGTGGAACCCGCCGATGATGTCGGCGATCCGGTCTTCGTCACAGACTTCGCGTGCCTGCTCGACGATCGAGCAGATACCCGCGTGAGAGCACCCCGTTATGATGACGAGCCCCGCAGGCGTCCTGCAGGCGAGCGCCGTATCATCGGCGACGGTGTCGTCCCGGATACCGTCGGGCGTGTAGATGTAGCCGCCTGAAGGCGCCTGCTCGAACTCGAACCGGCGCTCGATCTCGCCGAGGAAGACCAGGTTCTCGGTCAGCCAGAGGGGGGCCGCCGTGAGGAGAACCTTCCCGTGCCGGAAGAGTTCCTCGACTGAGAGGTGGCACCCGATCTCCCCCGCGCCGCCGAGGCTCCGGGTGAGGAATGCGTCGGGATGGGCGATGAACGTGGGCTCGATCCGCTCGCGCCCTTCGATGATGGCCTCGGTGTGGAGCCGGAGCAGCGCATCGAGACCCCAGGTGTGGTCAAGATGGCCGTGCGAGAGGACGATCTCCCCAACGCGGAGGAGATCGATCCCCATCTTCCTTGCGTTGGCGACGACGATGCCCGAGTAGCCGGCATCGAAGAGGACACGTGTTGCACCGTCTTCAAGGTAGATCGAGAGTCCGGGTTCCGCGAGGAAGTAACGGTCGGTGAGCGTGGCGTTGTCCACGAGGACCGTCAGCCTCATACGCACCGCCCGTCCGGGGTCTCACCGATCGTCGCCGGCATCCCGGGAGCAGCGGGGAGAAGAAGGCGCCGGAACGCCGCTCGGGCTGTGAACGGATCCATGCAGATACTGGGAACGTCGCGGTTAAGAAGGTTTCCCGGCGGCGAAATCGCTCCGGGAACTCTCCCGGGCGCCCGGTTCACGGGCGGGAACCCGGGGCGGGCCGCCGGGAGGAACCTTGTGAAGGCTGTGGCCCGGAGAAACCCGGGGCCGTCACCCCCCGGACGGCAGCCACACCCGGTGCCGCTTCCGGTGCGGGCCGGAGGAAAGAAGTCATCGCCCGTGAAACCACTCTTCTGGAGTGATACCATGATGGAAGCATGGGATGCAGTCTTCTCCCCGGGAAGACGGGAAGAACTCGGATCGCTCGGGCTTGCCGCAGGATTACGGCTCCCGCTCGACCGCCTTATGGAACTGCAGGAACGCCACGCGTTTGAAGCCATCCTCTACTTCGATGAGGACCTCGCCCGGAACTCGACGCTCGATGCGGACTATGCGGATTTCCGGATCGTACCGGCGCAGGCCCGGCCGTTCATGCCGCTTTCGATGTTTCTGCGGATGATAAAGGAGCGGGACCCGGAGTTCGCCCGACGAATGCAGGAAGAGTCCCTCAAGGTCGAGATCCTTGAGACCGGGACGATCGACCGCTACTCCGGGTGCGTCCACTGTACCAAGGAGTACGTCAAGGCGCTGCTGTTGTAGCCGGCCTTCTCTCACCGGGCCGTCCTCCCGTGAGCGGTGAAGACGCCGGTCCCGAGGCCGAACCCGGCGATGACCTGCCGGCAGGTGCAGTGACTGCCCAGGCGGCAGATGGCGGCCTTCGTCACCTCGAACCTGACGGGGAGATCGATCCCGGGGAGCAACCCGGGAAGGTCGCCGAACCCGAGCGTGATGTGCGGGGAGTAGCGCTCATACGCGGATGTCTTCTGGAACCGGAGGAGGCAGTCGATGGAGGGCGCGGGCGCTTCCGAAAAGAAGATCGGGGGCCCGACCGGAAGCGCCGTATACGGCTTTAAGGCGTTCATCACGGTCTTGTGGAAGAGCGCGAGGATCTCCGAGCGCAGGATATGAAAGACGGAGACGGTTTCCCCCGTGCTTGAGCGGTGTTTTGCGACGGCGTCGATGGTCATGGTCATGGGAGAGCACTGCCGGGCAATCCGGTCCACCTTCGCGATGATCTCAGGGATATCCCCGCGCCTCGCCGGGAGCATCGCGACCGAGACGTGCGGGAAGCAGTCCTCTCCACCGAGGCGTATCTCCCCGCCCGGGTTGCCGGCAAGCAGGGTCCGGTTCGCGCTGATCGCCATCTCCATGATCGGCCCGGGCGGCAGGAGGACGATGTCGATGGCAACCGTATCGGGAACTTCGTGCATGGGGCCGAACAGGTGGCAGGGATAAAAAAAGGTTTTCCCGGGGGATCGGCAGCTGCAACCACGATCTCGCCGGTTCGCGCCGGGCGCCGATCACCATTTCACGCCAAAAATCGGCTCCTCCTCGACGATATTGGTGATCCTCCTGACGCTTGCCTCCATCGGGACATCCTCTCCGCTGTTCAGGGACTGTTTCAGTTGCTCAAGACCGGCAGCCACCGAATCATCCTTCGACCGGACACCGCTCACCGTCACCCTGAACGTCAGCGTCACCAGCCACTGGGTCATCTCCATCTCCTCTCCTCTCCTTGTAATGTGGACGGAGTATACCACCAGAGGACATAAAGGCAGCTTGCGGCCGGAGGACTTCCGGCCGCCGTGGATCGCCTCTCTCATGCGCTTCCTCCCCCGCATACCCATCGGGCCTGATGATGAGCGCCCCTCCCTGCACAGGAAAAAAAGCTGGAGAACCATTAGATGAGAACGGAGAGGCAGTACGGCTGCGGTGTATCCGGACCGTGACGTTGTTTAGGGAGGTATAGAGCGTTGGAGCGTGAGCGAAAACACGTGTCGCGACCTGCCTGATCAATCCGCCCGGTACTATCTCCCCCGTATCCCGGGTGTATTATACACATGAAACCATAAAAATATTTTTGGGTGAATACCCTCATCGCACTGCAGTATCATCCCGGGACCGGCGGGGAGTACCCGTGCACAACAGATATATACAGGCACCCGGGACTCTGGAGCTCAAAAGAACCGCACCAGGGAGAGGAGAGATGGTCCGGAAACCCGCGACTGCCCCCGGCAGGGGCATGGGGAGGCGCACGCTGGGCTGCGTGCCCGGCATGTTCATCGTAATTCTGGTGCTCATCCCGGCAGCGGCGGCGGCAGTTGCCCCGACGGTGATCGTCTCCAACTACACCGTCACCCCCGCCGTCCTGATGCCCGGGGATGAAGGGACGATCACGGTGGTGCTCACGAGCACGGCGTCCGCAGCCACGGGGTCGGGGCTCAACGTCCGGGTGGATGCCGGAGGAGTAAACACCACCCAGGAGATGCCGGGCAACGCCTACATCGAGAACGTGCTCTTAAACGGCAAAGGGCTTGAAGTCCGGACCGGCAGTTTCCAGGATATCGGCGAGATCGGCCCGGGCCAGTCCTTCCCGCTCACGTTCCAGATACGCGCTCCGGGGGAGGAGGGCATCTATTTCCCGGAGGTCTGGGTCAGTGTGCGGGGTGCGACCGGCGTGAAGTACCCCATACCGGTGAACGTCAACTCGGCATACGCCCTGGTCAAGAAACCCTCGCTCCGGGTGGAGAGGACCGTCCCGGCATCCGTCGACCCGGGCGACTCCTTCAACGTCACCCTCACGCTCCACAACGATGGGCAGGCGAGCGCAAGCGAGGTCTCAGTCGGCATCAACGCAACCTCCGATTCGATCACCCCGAAGAGCGCGGAGAACTACTACATCCCCGAACTCCGACCGGGAGAGGAGGCGGTCCTGAACCTGTCCTTTGAGACCGACACCAGCGCACCGCTCGGGCTTGAACCGGTCGTCGTCACCATCGACTACCGGAGCGCCGATCTTGCGGCGTTCCGGCAGGTGGCGACGATCGGCATCCCCATCGTCGGCCGTGCCGAGATGAGCGTCGCCTCCATCAGGACCGAACCCTCCCGGGTCACCGCCGGAACCCCCGTGGACCTGACGATCCGGATAGAGAACACCGGGACGGCGGATGCAACATCGGTCCGGGCGACCATCGAAGGCCTCGCGCTCCCGGGGACGAAAGAGGCGTTCCTCGGTACGATAGAGCCCGGCAACGATGGTCCCGCGGTATTCAGCCTGCAGGCCGGCCAGGAGGGGGATTACCCCTATACCCTCACCATCCAGTATACCGACGATTACGGGGCGCACACAACCGAGCAGGCCCTGAACCTTGTCGTTGCAGAATCAAACTCGGTCCCGACCCTGGTCATCGCGGCGGTCGTCCTCGTCGTCGTCATCGCGGCCGCGTTCTACTGGTACCGGAGACGAAAGGAGGAGTGACCGCCATGTTTTCGGGCCTCCAGGTCTCCGCGTTCCTTGCCTGGAAGTCCATACAGCGCGGGAGCAAGGGGACGCTCGCCCTCACGATCATGATCATCGCCCTCATCTTCGTGAACCTGATCTTTCTGCCGTCGATCATCTCCGGGGTTGTCGAGAATTTCAACACCCAGTCGATCGACTTCGATATCGGGAACCTCATCATCGAACCCCGGGAAGGAAGCCAGTACATCGAGAACGTGACCAGCCTCCAGAAGAAGGTCGAGCGGATCCCCGGGATCGCCGGGACATCGCCCCGGATAGTCGCCGGGGTGACCTACTTCTACAAGGGGCGCAACGCCGCAAGCACCCTCTACGGCATAACGCCGGAGGATGAGCGGTCGGTGACGAAGATCGCCGACCACATGCTCGCAGGAGAGTTCCTCTCGAACGGGGATACCAATGCAATCATCATGGGCACGACGCTCGCGGGGGAGGAAGGCGAAGAGGCGGGCGGCCTCCCCTCGCTCCAGGGGGTCGTGGTCGGCGATTCGGTGGAGGTGGCCTACCCGAACGGGGAGGTGCGGACCTACCGGGTGAAGGGGATCTACGAGACCCAGTCCTTCAACGTCGACACGGCGGCCTTCGTCACCGGCCGCGAGATGAGCGGGGTGCTCGGGCTCAACGACCAGGCCTCGGCGATCCTGGTGAAGACCGATGTCAACGGCAGAGAAGAGGAGTACAAGACAGAACTCCTCTCTTACGGCATCCAGGAAGAGGTCCGGACGTACCGGGAGAAGGCGGCCGGGTTCGTCGACCAGGCGGTCCAGAGTTTCAACATCATCAACACCATCTCCACTCTGGTCAGCCTGATCATCGCTATCGTCGTCGTCTTCATCGTGATCTTCATCAACACCGTGAACCGGCGGCGGCAGATCGGGATCCTGAAAGCGATCGGTATCGACCAGGGGATCATCATCAACTCCTACGTCCTCCAGGTGCTCTTTATCACCGCCGTCGGGGCGCTGGCCGGGATGGCTCTCGCCGCCGGCGTGACGACCTACCTGACCGCCTACCCGCTCGTCTTCCCCGGCGGCCCGGTCTACCCGGTCGTGGAGGCGCCGGCTGTCCTCCGGAGCATCGCAAGCCTCTTTGCGGTCTCGGTGGTGGCAGGTTACATCCCCGCGTGGCAGATCGCCCGCGAGGATATCCTCACAGCAATCAGGGGGTGAACCATGATCGTCGCAGAGAATCTCACCAGGGTCTACACTATGGGCAGGGTGGAGGTCCGCGCCCTCCGCGGCGTCTCGCTTGAGGTCGAGAAAGGCGAGTTCGTCGGTATCATGGGGGCGAGCGGCAGCGGCAAATCGACGCTCCTTCACATCCTCGGGCTCCTCGACCGCCCCACCTCTGGCAGGGTCACGGTCGACGGGACCGACGTCCTTGCCCTCTCCGACCACCAGCGGACCCTCTTCCGGCTGAACCGGCTCGGCTACGTCTTTCAGGACTACGCCCTCATCGGGGAGCTCACGGCCCTTGAGAACGTCTACTTAACGTCGCTCGTCAGGGGGGCTCCAAGGGAGGAGTACCTCAGGAGGAGTGCCGGGATCCTCGAGCGGGTGGGCCTTGCCGACCGGATGGACCACCGGCAGAGCGAACTCTCGGGCGGGGAACAGCAGCGGGTGGCGATCGCCCGGGCGCTCGTGAACAACCCGAGCATCCTGCTCGCCGATGAACCCTGCGCGAACCTCGACAGCCAGACGTCGAAGAGCATCCTCGACCTCTTTGCACGGTTAAACGAGGACCTTGACCAGACGATCGTGATGGTCTCGCACGAGGAGTGGCACAAGGAGTACTTCTGCCGGGTCGTCACCCTGCGGGACGGGCTGATCGGGGATATGGCGGAGTGCAGGAAGGAGAGGCCGCCCCCGGGCCGGACGGCCTGACTCGATCATCGCCGTATACTGCCCCGATGCGGTGTTCGCAGAAACGGTGCATCCGGTTGCAAAAACTGCTCCTGAGGGCTTGCGGGAGGAAAAACGACGGCAATATTTTTATATAATTCCCATTATACAGGTCCGTCCGGTGAGAGGGATGCAGAACGTCAGGACATTCAGGTGCAAAGATCTTGGCCTTGCGTGCGAGTTTGAGGAGAAGGCGGAGGACGAGAACGAGCTGATGAAGCGGATAGAGGGGCACGTCCAGACCGCCCACCAGATGAACCCGGAACAGCCGGAAGTGCAGGAGAAGATCCG
>JAGVUK010000066.1 GCA_019136335.1 Methanomicrobiales archaeon | reverse complement strand
GAGCAGGCGATGCCCCAGTCCTGGAAGAATACGGTCTACAGCAAGATCCTCGACTGCCGCGACAAGATCCGGAGCGGCGACTACACCACAAAGGATATGGTCACCCTCGACCGGGCGATACGGGCGGCACCCGACCGGGCAAAGCGGGCGACCTACTACACCGAGGTCTACCTCATCGCGAGGAAGGCGGGGCAGCATGAGGTTGCAGACAGGATGCTCCTCTGCGCGCTTGAAGAGGCGCGGATCATCAGGCCGCTCTCGCGGCGGGCCTTTGTGCTCGGCGATATGGCGTGCCGGATCTACGCAGAGCGCTATGAAGACCGGTCGAGAGAGCTCCTCGACATGGCCGTGAGCGAGGCCCTCAACATCCGCGACTCGACGATCCGGGATGAAGTATACGACGAACTCGATCTGTCCATGCGGATCGTCCAGGAGCACTGGCTGTGAAGACGATCGAGATCAGGATAGCGGGAAGGGTGCAGGGCGTCGGGTTTCGCGCATGCATAAAAAGGATCGCCACCAACCTCGGCGTCCGCGGCGAGGCGATGAACCTCCCCGACGGGAGAGTGTTCATCACCGCAACCGGCGAACCGGTCATCCTCGATAAGTTTGTCTCCATGCTGTACGGGTGTCCCCGGGTGGTCATCAGGGATCTCTCCCAGCGGGAGATCCCCGCCGCCGTTTACCCAGAGTTCACGATCCAGCGGGGCGCCTACCAGTACAATACGTGAAATTCGGCGTTCGTAAGAAGCGCATCCCGCAGGATGCAGACCTGCGTGTCGATGCGGGACTGGTCGATGGAGTCGCGGAACGCCGCGACAAGTCGGGTTGAGAGGTTTGCCTCAAGGTAACACCTTTTTTCGCTGCATTCGTAGTCTCCTTCCGCGATCACCTCCCGGGCAAACCTGATAACAGTGCGGTCCACCATCACCGCTTTCTGCGGTTCGATGAGGTCGTGGACGAGGCCGCCAGGCCCCTCGTGGAGCATGCCAAGGTCAGGATCGAGGTGGGCGCCGACCAGGGAGACGCAACAGTTGCCGTAGAGCATCGCGTACCCGAGTGAGAACATGGCGTTGACGGGGTCGAGGTGCGGGCGGCCCGCCCTGCGCCGAAACCCGAGCTCGGGCGGGAGCGCGCGGGAGAGGATCTCGTAGTACATATCGCCGGTCAGGCGGGAGAGCCTCCGCAGTTCCTCCATGGTGACCGAGACCGCGAGTTCCTCTCTCGCCTGGTGGAGGAAGTCGAGTTCTCCGGCGTAGAAGATGTCGTGCCCGGCGCGGCCGTAGAGTTCCTCAAGGAGGAGGAGCCTCGATTGGAGGCCCGCCGTTGCGAGCGGCTGTGCGAACCGGTGGGGGGCGGCGCGTTCCTGGGCGAGGCGCACCGCCTCGTCCGGGCGGTAACCGTAAGGATAGAGGTATCCGATGGGGATGCCGTCGATATCAAAGAAGGTGATGGCAGCGCCGGCTTTGAGGAGGTTTGTCACCGCGGAGGTGTGCAGGGTATGGCCGCCGACGACGAGGAGGTGTCTCACCGCCTGGAGCGGGTAACGCCGGATGGCGCTCCCGTCTGCGATGATCAGCTCCTGTGTCGTCGCCTTGATGTGTCCCCCGTAGCCGAAGACGGGGAGCCAGGGTTCCGTCGCTGTCATTCGATCACTCTGAAAGTGAGTATAAGGCAGTTTTTGGTGATGAATGCATCGATTGGGCGGGATACGGCCGGATCAACCGGGATGAGATACGGAATGTGTCTGGAGAAAGTTAGCTGAGGCGTTAATCGTACCAAGTTAACTCAACCATATTAACTAAATGCAAACTTTATTCATAGCCGCAACGTAGTCTAAAATGTTATCCATGCCAATGGGCTGGTGAGAAAGAGTTTAATGGAAAAATAGGTGATTTTATGGGCTATCTGGGAAAAAGAATTCAGTATGTTCTGCTCATGCTGATGGTATGCATGCTCGCGGCATCATCGGCAGCGGCAGAAACACTCGATGATACGGGTGTGAGCCCGGCGGAGAGCATCGCAGGTGATCTGGTCACCCCTGCAGCGACGCCATCAGAAGAGACGGATGAGACATCTACGGAGGCTCCAGTGCAAACTTCGGCGCTGGCCGTAGCGCCGGTGATACTCTTTGACGGTACGGTTGCACTGGCAGACGGCACGTTTGAGTGTACGGCTTACAACTCCGGCACTGCTTACACCGTTCAGAACAAGACCCCGCTCGGGGCCCTCCAGGCGGTAGCGGAACGCAAGGGCCTCACGTATGATGTCACCGACAAGAAGTGGGATGCAAGCAAAATCCTCCTGCTTGACAACATCGGTGAGTACAAGTTCGTAAAGAGCGGCCCTGAGTGGACCTGCTACGTCAATGGCGCCTTGAAGGATGGCTACAGCGACTCCAACAACGCCGTCAATGTCGTGGCGCTTGCCGATGGTGACAAGGTCGCCTTCTGTTACGGCAACAGCCCGACGCCGGAGGATGCATCGGTGCTGATCAAGATCACCGTGGGTGTGGAGGACTCAGAAGATCCGCCAGTGCAGCCCACCGACTGGACCATCACGCTCAAAGGCGCGTTGACCGAGACCATCGACCAGAAATACTTCGAGGACGGGATCGCCTGCGGGCATGCCGCCACCTACACCGATGAGAACGGCGGCGTGTGGAAGGGTATGCCCCTCTGGTATCTCGTCGGTTTCGTTGACGATGACAAGAAACACGGATCCGGGGCGTTCAACGAAGCCCTTGCCGCAAAGGGCTACTCGGTCAAGGTCACGTCGGGCGACGGCTACTCCATCAACTTTGACGGTGCAAGCGTCGCAAAGAACGACGGGATCATCGTCGCAAACACCCTCAACGGCAGCCCGGTCCCACAGACCATCGGTGAGAAGAATAAACCCTGCTGGCCGCTCCAGATGGTCGGCCCGGCCGTGAGCGCCGGCCAGAAGGTCGGCGGCGTCGCCACGATCGAGCTCGTCGGCCTCTCCGAGCCCTCCGAAGAGTGGGAGATCACGCTCGCGGGCGCGTTCAACCGGACGGTCTCGCAGGCGGAGTTCGAGGACTGGGTCAAATGCCACGGTAAGAGTTACACCGACTCCAAAGACCGGGTCTGGACCGGGATGCCGCTCTGGTACCTGGCCGGTGCCGTTGACGACATCGAGACCGGCAGCCACTGGACGTTCAACAGCACGCAGGCAACCGCCGGGTACACCGTGCGGGTGACCGCGAGCGACGGGCTCACCGCCACCTTCGAGATCGGCGATCTCGCCCGGAACGACTCGTTCATCGTTGCAAATAAGATGAACGCCGCAGAGCTCACCGCAGATAACGGCGGGCCGCTGAAGTTTGTCGGCCCCGGCCTCTCCGGGAAGCAGCAGGTCGGCGGCATCGTATCGATCGCCCTCGAAGGGCTGCCGGGCGCAGATACCGGATCCGAGTGGACGGTCTCTCTTGAGGGGCCGAAGATAACGTATATCTTCACGAAGGAGGAGTTCGAGGACGCCGAAGCGTGCCCTCACCAT
>JAGVUK010000306.1 GCA_019136335.1 Methanomicrobiales archaeon | reverse complement strand
TTTCATCACGGCTGTAGCGATACTCAAGACCCGGTAGTCTCACGGGGAGAGCGTGCCAATCGGAGTTCGCACTCCTGATGTCCTCGCCCATTTCGGCAGGTTGCACCCCGGGCACGGCTTCCCGCCGGCTATCGCCATGACTGCCCCCGCCCCTCCCCCAATGGCGATATCCCCACGGTTCACTGTCCGGGGACAGGCCGGGAGGCAACGGATCCGGTCTACCATCTTAGGTGTATCGCGGGCACGGCTTTCCCCGGATATCGCGGGCACTGCCCCCGCCCCCCTCAGGAAGGGGGAGGAGCGCCGGAGGCCGGGCGGGGTGGGGGGTGCCGGAGAGGAACTTTCGGGTATTATTTTGCCCGGGGAGGGGACGAGCCCCCTCCCCGGTCCCCTCCCCCGGTTGCGATAGCCACCACGGTCCACTGCGCGGGGAGCTCCGGGGAAGAACCGGATTCTGGCTGGCTCCACCTGGTCCCTCTCGCCAACCGGCGCCAGATCGAGAAACCGGCGTCAGCACCGCTTCCCGAAACGGCTTTCCACCGGGTATCCCCACGCACTGCCCCTGCCCCCGGGGGGCGGGGTAGTTCACCGTTCATGTCTGTGATGGAGGTCGGGAGAGTGCGGATGGTCATGGTCCAGCGGTTCGTGGAGATGAGGATGTGCATGATCCCCGGTAGCTCCGTCATGGCCATGCATATGGTGTTCTTCGGGGTGCTGATGGAGGTGCTCATGCTCGATCGGAGCATGGTGGTGCTGATGCTGATGCCTCTCGGTTGTGAGGACCAGGGCCCCTGCAAGCATCATGCCAAACGCAATCGTCAGCCGCAGGTCCGGATACTCGCCGAATATGAGAAATGAGAGTGCCGCACCGATGAAGGGTGCGGTGCTGTAGTATGCACCCGTCCGGGCCGCGCCGAGATCCCGTAGCGCACGGATAAACAGGACCATACTCACACCATAACACAGAAACCCCAGAAGCATCGCAGCAAGGACCAAGGGTAACCCGGGAAGGGAGCCGTGTCCCGGTATCGCAAGGATCAGGGCCATACTTCCCGCAAAAAGACCCTTAATCGTAACAATGGCAAACGGGTCTTTTCCGGAGATATTCCGGGTGGCATTGTTGTCGATGCCCCATAAAATACAGGCGAGCAGTATCCCGACTGCACCGACAGAGAATCCAAAAGCAGCGTTGGGCTCCCATGACAGCAACAAACTTGCGAGCGTGATGATCCCGAGTGCTACCCAGATACGCCTCCCGACCGACTCATGGAATACCGCGAAGGCGATTATCATCGTTGCGACGCCTTCAAAGTTCAGGAGTAGAGATGCCGTCGCAGCAGGAGTGACCGCCAGGCTGGACATCAGGAGAATCGGTGCAATGACGCCACCGGCGAGAATTGCCAGCAGGAGCCACGGGATGTCGTAAACCCGTATCCCCGCTTCCCCTGACAGGGGATTATGCCGGGATTTCAGGACCTTCCCGAGAAGGAACATCCCGAGAGCGGTCCCGAGGTACAGGAAGGCGACGAGGAGAACCGGTGAGATATCCCCGACCAGGATCTTTGAGAGCGGGGTGCTTATCCCGAACAACAGGGTAGAAAGGAGGGCATAGCCTACCGGAGACCACGCATGTTTCACCATGGCAGAGTTACCTTCCCGGCCACTTGCGCGGCGGGATAGTCAATGAAAGAAAGGTAATTGTTCGTATTGAGGGATACTGCGGGGTTACTACACCTATTCCTCGACGAACTCTTTGAGCCGCGCGAAAAGATATTTCTGCACCTCTTCGACGACCTCTCTTCTGCCGCGGAACGCGAGCAGTTCCCTTGCATCCCCGCCCATGTTCGCAAACGCCATCTTCTGCGGCCGCCGCACCACTTCCACGTCGTACTTCTCAGCGACATCGTACAGCATCTTCCGGGGAACGCCCGGGGGAACGAGCAGATCGTAGAGTTCTTCCTCAGCCATCATTTACCATATCCTACTTTCCTATTTTGATCCGGCGGGACATAATACATGGCCCTCCCCGCACGCCGCCGAGCGGGGCCTTCGGTTTCCCGAGAGAGTTCATGCACCGCCCCATCAGTGCCGCACCCCGGGCAAGACCGTCGTCCACGAAGACCAGGTGGTCGTTCGGAGTGTCGTAGAGGTTCCGTTCAGTGATGCCCTCGAGGATGTATTCGGGTTTCCTCCCCGAGATCGCCGCCCGCCCGGTGAACCCTATCGACGAGTTCGGCGGGACGAGCCCCCTCTCGATGGCGACATCGACGAGCCGGAGCGCCATCTTCGCGCAGACCCGGTCGACGACCTCGGTCAACATACCCATGCCATGCTTCTCGTAGATCTCGTGCCCGATCTCCTCGAGAACCGGCGTCTCACTCCCGTTGACACCCGAGTCGCACCCGATGAGGGCAACGCCCGACTTGTCGGCCACCTCCGCGCAGACCGGCACCCGCCCGAACCGCGTCCGGTCGGGAGGGACGATCCGGATATCGATGTGGTCATGGCACCGGTCGACGTAGCCCTCGACGACCGAGCGTTTCCTGCCCCCGAACGCGCCCTGAATGCTGTGATCGCCAAAGAGGTCGAGGGCCGTCCCCGTCCGCCCCTTCACGAGCCCGGTGCCCCGGACGATAGCATCCGGTATGGCCCCGGCAAGCCCGCAGAAGTTCCCGATCGTCTGGGCGAACGGGTTCGGGTCATCGCGGGCGACGTCGCTCGTGATCCGTCCGTCAAGCGTCGTCCCGAAGTCGATGGAGATGCAGGGGTTCCGGAAGTCGACGGCCGTCCACTTGGCACCCTCCTTGATCCCTGCCATTGCAAGTTCTCCCTCCATCTCGTTTGCCACCATCTCAACGCCGGTACACCCGACCGGCGGCACGACGCCGGCCACCGCACCGACGAAGACCACCCGGTCGGCGAACGAGAACTGCCGGAGTTTCGGCGGGAGGTTGTCGATCGACATCGGGGGCGTCATCTTTCGCGGGGGGACGCCGGCGGCGAGGCAGCCGTTTGCGAGAGCGATAACAAAGTCCCCGACCTGGTCGGGCGAGTCCATCGCCGCCACGACGCCGGTGCTCCTGACGACGAAGTCGAGATCGTCCTTGATACTCAGGTGAGCCTCGTTGTGGCACCGGATCAGGGTATCGCGCACCAGGTCCGTGACCGATTCCCGGGTCAGTTCCGTGCCGTCCAGGGTTTCCCCGAAGATCGTCTCGCCGGGTAACGGCCGCCGGACGTCCCGGCTCATGGTCACGGTCTTGTTGATGACGTATGACCTGCCCGTCTCCAGGTTCGTGCCGGTCAGGATGCACTTTGTCGTAGTATTGCCCATCTCAACAGACGCCACGATAAAATAGGGCTTCACCCGGTACTCGGGAACACCGTCGCCCGGTCCGTGGGAGAGCGACGGCGGTGGCGGGCTTTCGACGATATGCGGCGTAGGTTTGAAAAAGCGCTCCAAAAAGCGGGCACACATAGTAGTCTTTTCCGTGTCTGCCTGCTTATAATTTTCTATAC
>JAGVUK010000240.1 GCA_019136335.1 Methanomicrobiales archaeon | reverse complement strand
GACCCCTACCGGCTCACCCGCCCGGTGCGGGAGGTGGCAGGGCTGGTCCCCCGGATCAAGCCGTTTATGTACATACCGGAACGTGAGGTGGCGCTCTACGCCTTCCTCCATGTCGAGGGGTTCGACCTTGCGGGATGCCCCTACGCGGTCGGCGCCCTCCGGGGAGATGTCCGGGGGCTCCTCGACGACTACACCTACCACCACCCGGCGACGAAGTACTCGGTCGTCAACCTCGGCGAGGCCCTCCGGAACCCGGCAAAGCCGCAGGAAGAGAGGATACGGGTCTGCGAACGGTGCGGGGAGCCGTGCGGGAAGACCTGCCGGGCCTGCCAGGTCCTTGATGAGGTGCGGAAGGGAGCCTGAAGGTCCGGGTCCCCCGCCCCTCTATTCCATCAGCAGGCACCCGCCGGTCACGCCGGCGAAGATCTCCATGAACTGTTCGGGGTGGTTGAGGAAGGCGACCGACCGGGGGCGGCCGATCAGGTCGTAGAGCCCGACACCTTTCTCGATGCCGAGGTCGGGGACCTCCACCGGGTTGCAGTAGCGCACCGGCGGCGCGTCGGGGTAGCACGGGTTCTTCACCAGCGCCCCCCCTTCCATCTCATAGTAAGCGGCGCCCCGCTTCTCTGCATAGGGACCGTAGTTGCTTGAAAATTCCGCCGAGACGAGGTTTGCCATCATGAGGTCGGCCTTTACGGGATTGATGGTCACGTGGCCGTACCCCGGCGGGATCAGGATCTTATCCCCGGCGGTGCCCTCGATCATCACCACGTCGCCGGCGTCTTCGGTCTGGAGGAGGTAGTGCCCCGTCCCCGAAAGCACCTCGTAGATCTCCGGGTAAGGCACCCCGGCGGGATTTACGGTGTGGTAGTGCCCTTTTGTCTTGACGTACTCCCCGCAGAGAGTCCCGGGGGGAATGACGGTGATATCGTAGCGGACGTGCTGCTGCCGGAGCCACGCCCGGTCGCTCTCGCTCCGGGCGAGATCCCGGTACATAAAATAGAGGGGCCGACCGGAGGTGCAGCCAGGATCTGCAAGAACCTCCCGCATCTCGTCGATCGTCCTTGCCTGCGGTTCCGGTTTAGGCCCGTCCCAGTACCCGTTCATCACTTTTTCTTACGGTACACGAATATATAATACCCTGCTCCGATGACGACGGCCGCAATCGCGGCAAGGAAGACCGGGTTGGTGAAGAGGGCGCCCTGTTTCTTCTCGAGCGCGACCCGCACCTTCATGGTATCCGATATCTTGCTGTTGTCGAGGTCGTCGCGGTAACGGATCTCAGAGTCGATCCCGTACTCCTTCAAGGTCGCGTCGGCATCGATGCTCACCTCGAACCGTGCCGTCGCGGTCTCGCCGGGAGCAAGGTCGCCAAGGTAGGCGGTGTCGTCGCTGCTGGTGAAGGGGTCGACGGCGCTGATCCGGGCCTGGGCGTTGTAGACCTTTGCCGCTCCCGTGTTCCTGTACGCAATTTCAAGGATGCTCTTGCCGCCCGGGTGGAGCGTCACCGTCGGCGAGGCGACCTCAAAGGCGATCTTGCCGCCGACAGGAAGACCGATCGTCACCGGCCGGGAGGCCGTCGACTTCTCCTCGTAGTCCTCGTAGGCGACCACGACGTCCAGCGGGTACGACTGCGGCTCGGCGCTGTCGGCGACCGCGACCTTGAACTTCACGTCCACCGTCTCTCCGGGCTCAAACGTCCCGATATAGGCGTTGCCGTCGGTGGGGATGAGCGGGCTCGCCCCGTTCCTGACAACCTTGGCGACCGCCTTGTTTGCCGTGTCGTGCCCGATGTTCTTTAAGGTCATGGAGACGTAGCCTTCCGTGCCGACGTTCAGCGACTCGGACCGCACATCCAGGACCTCGACGCGGAGGCCGGGCGTGACCCGGACGGTCAGGGGCAGGGTTTCGGTCTTCTTCTGGTAATTGTACCGGAGAGTGTCAGGCCCGTACTCTTCTGCCTCCTGCAGGTGGGTGTAGGTCACCTCAAGCGGGAGGACGTAGGTGCCCGGCGCCGCCGAGTCTGCCACCTTCACGTTGAACGTGGCGGTCCGGGATGCGCCGCCCATGATGTCGCTCAGGAACTGGGGGTCCGTCTTGATGGTGAACGGTGTATCGTTGCTCTTGAGCGCTACGGTAGTCAGTTTCGCGGTGTTCGGCTGGTCGTCGGGGGCGACGATCGTTGAGCCGACGATCTTGTGGGTATTCAGGCCGCTATTCGCTATGATAATGGTCAGGCCGGTCTCGGCACCCGGTGCGAACTCATTGGTGCCGGCGATCGTTGCCGAGAGTTCAGGATTTCCATAGAGGTACTTGGCCCCTGCCGCCGACCCTGGCACAGCCAGGAGTGCCAGCAGGAGCATCAATACCGGTACGTGCTGCCAACGCATCTCTTCACCTTGTTGTTTTTTTAACAACAACATTTATTGCCGGGCAGTATATATATGTAATGGATGAAGGCTCCCCGGGATATTTCAAACGACCTCCTCGAATCTCTCAGATCGCTGGGACTTACAAAATATGAGGCTCTTGTATACATCGGACTCCTCAGGATGACGGGTGCGACGGCGACGGAGGTCCATGAGACTTCCGGGGTGCCGCGCGCATCCGTCTACCCGGTTCTCGACCGGCTCGTCCAGAAAGAACTGGTCAGCGTCTCTCACACCACGCCCAAACGGTTCGACGCGATCCCCCCGGGCCAGGGTATCGAGAACCTCATGCGCCGGATCGAGAATGATGCGGAGAGTGCCCGGACGGCCCTTGACAGGCTCTACCGGGAGAAGAGGCCGGAAGCGCGGGGCAGCCAGGAACTGATCTGGACCATCTACGGGGAGGAAAACATCAGGGCCCGTCTTGCCGGGATGTTCCTGAGCGCGGAGCGGAGGGTGGAGATGCTTGTAGCCCAAAATCTCCTTCGGGAGCACGTGCTTGCATTGCTCGAACCCGTCCCCGACTCAGTGCGGGTCGATATCGTCACCGACACCTGGAAGGGCGAGCAGCCTTCCCGGTTCAGGGTCCGCACTCATCCGCTCGGCGCGTATCCTGAGACGCACGCGCCGCCGGGAAAAGGTCTGCGGCACGAGAGTTCCGGCGTCTTCCTGGTGGACGACGCCCGGGCGCTGGTCTGGATGGGGTCGAGCGGCGAGCAGCCTTCGGCGCTCTACTCGGAGTCTGCCGGGCTCGTCCAATTCGTCAGGCGCTACCTCAACAGCGTCACGGAGTGGGTGGCAGCAGCCGGTCAGTAGTCCTCGAGGTAGCCCATCTCCCGGATATCGATCAGTCCTTTGAGCGCCCGGGTCACGACGGGCTTTCCGGCCTCCCTGACGGCGGCCATCGCGTTCGTGCCCCCGACCATCGCCAGCCCCACGTACTGCGGGCTGACCGGAACCCCGAGCAGGGGGACGTTCGGGGCGCCGACGTCCAGGATGCCGGAGAACCCGATAGCCGCGAGTTCGTCGAGCACCGTACCCACGAGCGGTTCTGCCTCCATGTGGCACTCCCGGATGTTTGCAAGGATGTTGCCGTTTCCGTGGTGCATGACGTCGAGGATCGACGTGGCCTCCTGGGAGATCAGGACCTCGAGGGGGTCGAGCGTGGTGTCACGGTAGAGGATCATGCTCGTGAACCGCCGGGGAACTCGCGCCTCGATCTCGACGACCCCGCCCCCGATCGGGTTTGCCGGGATGCCGCGCCGGAGGAGAAGGGCATCGAGGGTGATACTGCACATCGTGCAGACGGCGTGCCGGCCGTCCGGCACGGTGTAATCGCCGACCTCTTCCCCGGGGCTGGCGACCCGGATCCTGTCGCTGATGGTGATGCCCGTCCGGTGGGCCTCTTTCATGACGGAGAGCGCAAACTCGAGGTCGCGGCTCTCGATGAGCGAGAGGTTGTAGATGATTGTCCCGGCGTTCTCCTCCGGGCGGTAGGTCACCCTGAGCGCGTACTCCTCGATACGGTGGTTGGTGAACTTCAGGGGGACATGCATTATCAGATCTCTTGTGCGATAAGGGAAAAGGGTTGCTTTTGGGGTGACCCTGGTGAAACATCTCTCGCCGATTGCAGGTCACATCCTGCACCTCTGCCCCTTGCCTCCGTCCGACGATTTTTGTAAGCCCCGACCGCAAAAAAGCAACCTGCTGGTCGTTCTCGGCGCCACACCCGGTGAGCGTGTTGGACCACTCCAGCGCTATCAAGATGGATTGGAACAGGATGTCGGGCCTGCGTTTCCGCCTGCGCGGCGTCACAAATATACGGTTTGCAACACTAAATTTTTATTTCATCTGTAAGGGATGCATCTATGCCGAGTTGGGAACCGATCGCGATCAAACAACACGTCCCTCTTCCTGTATTGGAACAATGGATCAAGCACCACGACGGATCGGCTGAAGTACTCCGCCGCCTGCTCTTTATCCGCCTGCGATATAAAGGTGCGAGTGTTGCCTCGGCGGCAGAGAGCATGAGCGTTACCACTCAAACAGGATACAACTGGCAGGAGCGGTGGAATGCCGAAGGTCGCGCCGGCCTCAACCCGAAGTATGCTGGAGGACACCCCTCGAAACTCTCATCCGGGCAGAAAGAGGAGTTGCGTGAGTGCCTGCACGAACAGGATCACTGGACTATCAGTGAGGCACAGCAGCGGGTTCAATCCCGGTTTGGTGTATCTTACAGCCGAGATCAGATCCGGCGTATCCTCAAATCGTTCGGTATGCATCCGGCAGAACCTCACGTAGGTGAGCATCGTCAACCGCCTGATCGCTGAAAGAAGGTCGAAAAAACTCTCCCGGGTTGGTAGACACATCGCGACCCGGTTCTTTGAGGAGTGTGCGCCTCAATGAATGGCCGTTACGTAGCGGCAGTGATCGTTTGAGGGGCTGCCCGGGGTCAGGAACACCAGCAGACTCCAGGCCAACACCTCTGGCATCTTCGCGGTCAATGGCAGCTTCCGCGCCCCCTCCCGGGAGCACGCAAGGGTAGAAGATGCCCGTGATCTCATGGATACGTTCGGGCAGAAATCCGGTAAACAGCCTGTAGCCGTATTGGACAACTCTTGCTTTTATTGGGATATCCTGCCCCGACGCATGTGCTGAACTGTTGGGACCTGCTTTCAGCAGAATCGCGGGAGTCGGCTCGAGCAACCCCGTTGTCGGAGAACAGAATGCATTGTAAGCCCCCCGGGCAGATACAGCCTCGTCCCCGGCGTCTGCTCCAGTAAAGAAACAGCACGACCTCGGGAACAGCGGTGTTGCCGGCCTTCACCCTATTCTCGCGGCGGCGGAGTCGGCGAGGAGCACCTCGGCAACACAGAAGACCAGGCCGAGGGCCCCCCGATGAAATGTAGCCTGCCGAAAAGTGTATCACAAATGCAATGCCAGGGAGAGAGGGGGATTGCCAATGTGCCGATGCCGTCTGCCATGGTCCTGTATCAGAAATGTGCGAGGAGGCATTATCCGGTTTTTGGCTAACATTGTGGCCAGTAAAGGTCCTGAAAACAGTGTTCGACCAGGAAACGTGGCTGCTCAAAAATTAAGCCGCTGGAGGGATTCGAACCCCCGGCCTGCTGATTACGAATCAGCCGCTATACCACTAAGCCACAGCGGCAACTGCCTTATAACATTACACGTCCGGAATTAAAAAGGTATCACCTGTCGGGGTCCCGCCGGCCCGGTCCCGTTCAGGAGTAACCCCGGATGGTGACGTTGCTCTCCTGGTGCGGGGCTGCCTCCGGGGCTGAAATCTTGCCGAACTTCTGCTCGTAGTCGGCGACGCTCTTCGCGAGCACCTCGACCAGGTTCTTTGCGTGCCGGGGGCTGATCGAGACGATCGCCTTCGCCCGCGCCTGGTTCGTGCCGGGGATCTCGTGCAGGAAGAGGAACGTGAACTCGTCCTCCTTGTAGGCGATCTGGATGCGGTTCGAGTAGACCGGATCGAGGTCGCCGGGGATGTTGACCGATATCTCGCGGTTAGCCATACTATCCTTCTGTGACCCGCTCCGGCATAAGGGTTGGTCCCGGCTGCATCCCCCGCCCGACCCGGGGAGGGCCGTCACGGCAGCCGCGACCCCGCGCCGGTGCAGAGGATATCCCCATATAAAGAGGGAAGACGTATTTCTCCCTCAACCGATTGCGTATGGACGAGTACATCCCGGTCTCCGGCGTCGTCGCCTGCCACATCTGTCCCCGGCGCTACTACTTCGAGCGATCGGAGGAGCGCGAGGAGTCGCCCCGCTACACCGTCTGCAAGCAGGTCTCGGCGCACCTCGGCGAACTCCTCGAACCGGAAGAGATCTGGCAGGAGATCCTCTGCGTCCTCCCCGACGCACCGGCGGAGACCCGGGAACTCCTCGACGGGTGCATCGCCGCCTGTCGTGAGACCGCCTGGCAGAGACCTGTCCAGACCGATCTCGCCGTCGAGTCCGACCTGCTCGGCATCCGCGGAAGGGTGGACAAAGTCTTTGAAGACGGCACGTTCGCCATCGCCCGGTCAAGCACAGCACCCCGCGCGGGCGTCTACGGCACCGACCGGCTCCGGGTCGCCTGCTACGTTGCCTGCCTCAAGGAGACCCTCGGGCGCGCCGTCGCGGGTGGTTATGTCGAGTACGTCGCCGACGGCGCCTGCCGGTTCGTCGAACCCCAGCCCCGGGACCGGCGGGAGATGCTCCGGGCGATCCGGGCGGCAAAACGGGTTGTCGCGGGCGAGATCCCGCCGCGGCCCCTCCGGGCCCCCTGCGACGGCTGCCCCCACCTCGAACGGTGCACCGCCGGGCCGCGCCGGCTCTCGGACCTCTTCAGGTAGGTCCGGGTTTTGCAGGGCGGCAGGATAGACCCGGAATCTTTGCGCGATTCAGGAGCGCAGGAATGGTGGAGAGGTCTCACGCAGAAAGGTAGGGAGGGGCGCGGAGGGGCGGCAACGCCCGTCCCTCGAACTTCGCGCTCTTCTCCGTGAATTGATGACCGTCAATACCCCGCGCTCTCAAGCAGCGTCTTTGATATGATATACTCCCTCTTCGCCTCGCGGGTCGTCCCGACGATCAGCCACCGCTCGTCGCCATGCTGCTCCACGACGCCCCGGGCCTCGATGACCTCGCCTGCAAGCGCCTGCCCCGAGTAGGTGTGGGTGAAGGAGAGCACCCGGGATATCTCATCGTGGTCAACCGTGTAGACTGCCGGGCTATCGAAGGAGAGGGAGGCGTCGGTGACCGTCGCCTCGATCGTCGCCCGGCCGAGCACCTCGCCCGCACCCGGAGGGACCGCGTCCAGATTCCCGTAGTCCCGTGTGTAGAGGAGATCGAAGTAGGTCCCCTCAAACTCTCCCCGATTCCATTTCCGCTGCTCGTGCAGGACGAAGGCTTCGAACGGTATCTCCGGCACCCGCTTTTCATAGACCTTCCGCCACATCCCGGCGCTCATCACCGGGATCACCCCGATTCCCACAAGGTGCCGGAGCTGGCGCTGGGCCGAGAACCAGGCGTCGCCGTAGACCACCATATCGATGTCCGAGGCGGCATTCTCCAGGCCGCAGAGGAGCGAACCCGTGCACCCGAACGAGCCCGGTGGGAGGTTGAAGTGGGAGAGGAGCCTTCTCACCCGGACGTTTCTCGCCGTCACCCGCCCGATCTCCTCCTCAGGCTTGTATACCCGGGCCACGTCACCGTGGGGCACCCGGTGGACCATATTCAGGTATTCGGGCTTATGTTCCCGTATCCAGGCGAATGACTCGACGAAGTCATATTTCCGGTACCGGTGCCCGGAGAGGCTCGTCCGTTCCCCGTCCAGCTCCGGAACGTAACGGAGAATGCACCCGATCCGGTCGTTGTTATCGTAGTTTGAGACCGCATAGATGCAGCCGTCGCGGTCCTCAATGAAGTCACGGAGTCGTACTGGTTTCATGGATCACCGCATGGTCTTCAGGAACGCTTCCACCGCTTCCCATTCCGCACCTTTCCGCAGAATACGCCGGGTGGTCAGGTCCACCACCGTGCTCGGCGTCCCGGGGAGTTCCCCGCCGTCGACCAGGTAGTCGTTCGGGACAGAGACGTCCCCGGGCCGGGTCGGCGGGATATCGTCCGAGACGTTCGCGCTGGTGGCGGTGATGGGAGAGTCGAACCGCGCGATGATAGCGATGGCGACCTCGTGATCGGGCCACCGGATGCCGATAAGCCCCGTGCCGCCGGTGAGAACCTCCGGGAGGCAGGACTTCGCCGGGAGGACAACCGTCACCGGGCCGGGCAGGAACCGCCTGATGAAGGCCCGGGCGGCATCGTCCACCACCGCAACGGCGGTGAGCATCTCCATGTCTGAGACCGCGATCGATATCGGTTTTCCAGGCGGGCGGTTCTTGGCCTCGTAAACCCTCATCACCGCATCCTCGGAGAGGGCGTCCGCCCCGAGACCGTAGACCGTCTCCGTGGGATAGACGACAAGCCCGTCCCGCGAGAGCACCCTGACTGCCCTATCGATGGAATCCATCAGAATTCACGACCACGCACGCGGTTGATGTCGAAGACCGCCTTGCCGCTGACGTGCATCACGGCAAAGACACCGGCCTGGATGGGGTCGGTCACGACCAGGTCGGCATGCTGCGGGACGCTCCCCGCCATCTTGAGGGCGATCACCGGGATACCCGCCTGCCGGACCCGGTCCACGGCGCGCGAAACCTCGCCGCCCATCAGCGACCCGGCAAGCACCAGGATGGACGCCCGGGGGAGCCGGGCCACTGCGTCCACGGCGAGCGCGAGGGTCTGCTCGCCGACGAGGGGGATTGTGTCCACCGATATCCGCTCGCCGCGGATGTTATGGCGGTCCGCCTCGTTCACGGCCCCCATCGCCACCTGCGCCACCTGCGCACCACCGCCGATGATGATCACCCGTGACCCGAATATCCGGGAGAACGGCGGATACATGGTGACGTCGACGACGGACGGAACCCGGGCAAGGTCGGCGACGAGCTCCCCGTGATTCCCGCACTCCTCAAACTCGAAGTAAAGGTAGGCCTTCCCGGTGTTCAGGCCGGTGGTGATGATCGACTGCTGGATCATCTGGATGTTGGCCCGGTAATCTGCCATCACCGTGGCCACATCGCGCAGCACGCCGGCCCTGTTCTCGGTGATGATGCTCAGGGCATACATATCGGTATCGGTCGTCATGGTCCTCCCCGGCCGGAGATCCCGATGTTCTCCGATCGTTTCAGGAACAGGGCAATTTTCATCATACTTGCGTTAATTGATAAATTTTGGTCTCATAAGGGTTATAGGTTTTCGGTGTGCCGGGGACCGGCACCGTCTCCGTCCCCCTTCTCCCGTGCAGCAAGAGCGGCCGCGAGGAGGCCGAGGGGGATGTTGAGGTAGTAGAGGATCAGCCGCCAGAGGACAACAAAGAGGCCAAGGAGGTAGGTGGGCACGATCCTGCGATACAGCGTGGCGGCGCCGATCTCCGCGATTCCAGCCGATCCGGGGATGAGCGGAAGTGCTGCGGCCATCTGGAGGACCCCCTGAAAGAGGAACGACTCCGGCAGGGACGGCGGCAGCCCGAGAGCGATGAGCAGGGCTGATGCCGTGGAGTAGTAGAGAGTCCATTCGAGGACGGTGAGGGCGAGCGCGCCGGCGGCGGCCCGCCGGCCTGCCCTCACGAACCGCGAGAAACCTGCGGAAAAGGCCTCAACCTCGTGGTCGAGTCTATTCATCAGGGATCCCACACCATCCGTACCAGGGCAGAACCGGAGCCAGCGCCGGCTCCTGCCGCACCGGTCCAGCACCCGGTGGGTGATGCCGCCCATCACCCGCTTCATGAAGAACGGCCGGCGGACGAAGAGAAGGAGCGCGAGCATAAGAACGAGGACGAAGATGAGGAACGCCGCCACGGGGTAGAGAACAACGGCGGCAAGGTAACCCCAGAGGTGCCGGAGGGCAAGAAGGGCCGCAAGGGTGATGATGATGAGGACGACGAGATCCAGCACCCGCTCCACGACGACGACAGCGCCGGCGTCCCCGACGGCGAGCCCGGAGCGCGTGAGCCGGTGGATCCGGACGGGCTCGCCGCCCACCTGGCCGGGGGTGATGGAGCCCGCGAAGAGCGAGAGGAACTGGGTGACCGTGAGGCTCCAGAATGGCACGGTATAGCCAAGACCGCGGCAGAGGAGCCCGACCCGTGCCACCCGGCAGAGGATCGCCGCGACCCGGAACCCGAGGGCGAGGAGGAGGGCAGCGATGCCGACTTCCCCGAGGTAGGTCCGCGTCTCCGGGGTGAAGGTTACCACAAGGAGCCATGTGAGAACCGCGCTGCTCGTGAGGAGCGAGAGCGCGATCCAGTACCGGCTCTTCATGTTCGTTCTTCTCCCCGCCGACCGCTCTCCCGGCGCAGTGACACGGCAGGTAGATGCCGCTCATCACGATTACATCTTCCCCCGGAACGGATCACACCTCCCGTGCCGGGAGGTCAAGCGGCTCTCCCATGACCGGCAACAACACCACCGCCGGAAGGGCCGCCCGATCAGGCCTGCGGCAGCCACCAGGGGTGCGCCATAGGGCCGCGCTCACCCGGGACGGCACCGGCGGGCCCGAACCAGCGTCGCTTGAGGACGGCGACCCCGCCTTCCGGGCAACCACCCTCCCCGGGTCCCTGCTCCCCTACGCCGTCTTCACCGCGCTCATCATGGCCGGGTCTGCGGCGTTCCCCGGTCAATACCTACCATTTCGCCGCCGCCGGCACGGTCCCGGAAGCAGAGAACCCGCGCTTCTACACCGTCGCGGCCCTCACGATCGGGCGGGCATACGACCGGTTCGGCCCCGTCACCCACTTCTCCGTGCCGCCCCTTGCCATCGGCATCCCCTTCTCCGGATTATGCCCTTGCTCTTGCCGCCGCGGTGCTCCGGGGCGCGGCTATGGGTGTACAGGAGGCGATCCTCCGCGCCGCCGTCGCTGCTCATACCCGGATCAGCAGGCGCAAAAGAGCCTGCGTGGTATTTCAACGTGGCCCATGAGCGCCGTCATCGGGTGGGCCTGCACGCTCGTCGTCGGGTCCCTGGTGGTGAGCAGGTCGGGGCCGCTTGCAGCATTCGCCTGGATGAGGCGCGGGATTGGCGCACCGGCAGGCTAAAAAAAGTATCGGGACGATCTGTCTGGCATATTGTGGGATATCCGGCGGCCGGATCTGCCGGGTGTTGCCGGAGACTGCGATAGAGGGAGAGGGAGAGCCCCGGCGTCACCGGGCGCGGATCTTCTGCGCCACCTCTCGTCCGAGTTCGTAGGCCCGTGCAAGCTCGCCGCTGTCAGGGCGGTAGTTCACGTGGAACCCGCCGTCGATGACCTCGATCCCGGCCGCCTTCAGGGCCTCCTCGGCCTGGGCAACTGCACCGCCCATGCCGCCGTGCGACCCGAACGCGCACCCGATCTTCTTTGCCCCGAGGCGGCCCGGTCTCAATCCGCGGAGGTAGCTGAGGAACCCGGCCACCGTGGGGAGGACCTCGTCCTGGAGCGTCGGCGACCCGATGAGGACGGCCTTCGAGTCGAGGACTTCCGTGACGACGTCGCTCCGGTGCGTCCCCTCGTAGCGGCCGTCGCGAAGGAGGCAGACCCGGACATCGGCGCCTTCGGCCATGACGCCCTCGGCAATCGCCTGCGCCATCATCGTGGTCGAGCCGTGCATGGTGTCGTAGACGATCGTGACCTTATCCTTTGCGACGCCCCGGCTCCAGTCGGTGTAGGCCTTGAGGATGTCCCCGGCATACGACCGCCAGATGATACCGTGGCTCGGCGCGATCATCCTGATCTCGATCCCGAGTTTCCCGACCTCGTCGAGTTTTTTCAGGACTTTGGGCGCGAGCGGTACGATCAGGTTCGCGAAGAACTTCTGCGCGTGAGCGAGCGCCTCATCCTTCCCGAGCTGGTCGTCGAAGCGGGCGGCGCTTGCGACGTGCTGCCCGAAGGCGTCGTTCGGGAAGAGGATGGCATCTTCGCCGAGGTAGGTGAACATCGAATCGGGCCAGTGGAGCATCGGAGCCTCGAGGAAGGTGAGCGTCTTTCCGCCGAGGTCGAGGGTATCGCCGGTCTTAACGACCCTGATGTTCCAGCCGCCGGTGTCGTAGTGGCGGGCAAGCCCGGTCTTTGCCCGCTCCGTGCAGTAGATCGGGATGCCCGGCATCTTCCGGACGAGCGCAGGCAGGCAGCCGGAGTGGTCCATTTCGATGTGGTTTACGACGATGTAGTCGATCTCGCCGGGGTCGCAGACGGACGCCACGCGGCCGAGGACCTGTCCCTCGAACCCGGCGTAAGCGCCGTCGATGAGCGCGGTCTTCTCACCCTGGACGAGGTAGGCGTTGTAGGTCGTACCCGGGAGCGTGTAGCCGTGGTACTCCCTCAGGTTCCAGTCGATTGCCCCGACCCAATGGACGCCGGGGGCGAGTTTTGTGCCCTTCATGTTCATCACGGAATATGTTCGTATACAAACGAACATTCTACTCTATACGAACGTTCATATATCATCCTTTCGATCATCTTTCATGGAGCAGAGGATGGCCGCCAGGGGGGAAGCCGGCCGGCCCGGGCCGAACGGGAATATCGACCTGTACTCGACGCCGGATGGGGCGCGGGCGGTCGGGAACCCGGTGCGGCGCGTGATCCTCGCTGCGCTCCGCGAGCGCGAGTGTACGTTTGAGGAGATCGTCGCCCTTGCAGGGCGGGCGAAGTCGACGGTCTCGGTGCACCTCCAGGATCTCGCGGTTGCGGGCGTGATCGGGTCCCGGGCCGACCCGGCGGATGCGCGGCGGAAGATCTTCTTCCTCACCGGCGACCTCGTGGGAACGGTATCGACAGAGGACCGGATAGCCGATGCGCTCTCCGCCTACGCGGGGGCGTACCAGGCCGGGTCAGGCAACCCCTTCGCGTTCTATAACCTGATCTTCCGGACGGTCCGGGTCGCGCTCATGCAGGAGGGGATCCTCATCGACCCGCTCCTCACCCGGGCCGGCAAGTGGATAGGGGAGGAACTCTACCCGGCGGTGGCCGACCCGGAGACCGGGCGGTTCTGCGCGAATATCGCCCTGTTCTGGGAGGAGCACCGCCTCGGCAGGATCGAGGTCGCCGGGACGGAGCCGCTCGCGCTCCTCGTCTACGACTGTTTCGAGTGCGCCGACCTGCCCGTAACCGGCCGGCCTGCGTGCGCGTTTGACTCCGGCATCCTCCGGGAGCTCTTCTCCCGTCACTACGGGCGGCCGACGGCGGCCATCGAGACCCGGTGCTACTCGATGGGGTTTGACCACTGCCGGTTTGAGGTGGTGCCGGAGGATGACGGCGGGGAGAGGGGCGAGCGAAGGCCGGACCCGGGCCAGGAAACGATATAAGGCGCGTTCTCTGTCAACCCGTGTTGCCTCAGAAGTGAGGTTGTATTCCAGGTCAACGTGACCATAGTTGCGGTTCAGCCGGGGAGGGAAACCCGGGGTACCATGGCGTTGTGAGAGAGAACGGCTCCATAAAAACCTGAAAACAAAAAAGATGCGAACCCATGCGATAGCCGGGAATCGAACCCGGGCTAGAGGCTTGGGAAGCCCCTGTCCTACCGCTAGACTACTATCGCTCCGGTACCATCACATGTTGCCCCGGGAGAAGATAAATATTCGGTTCGCCCCCTTCGCGGACAATAACGCGACAGGGCGAACGTGATGACCGCCCCCACATCCGGCCGGTCCGGGACGCGATTCCCGGCGGCCAATTCCCCGTAGCGTTCCGCAAACATCCTGGCGATGCTGGAGCCCGAGCCCCATCCCGCTCTTCTTCGTCACCCCCCGCTGTCTCCGCTCGAAGATCCGCAGCTTGAGGTCGTCGGGTATCCCCGGACCAGAACACCTGCTGCACGACCCGCCCCACCCTCCATCCTATTATCGTGGTCTGTGATGACCACCGTAAACCCGCAGGAACCGAAAGACGCGCCGGTGCGCCGAAACCCGGGAGGAGCGAGATCCGGACGCCGCCCGCGCACGTTCCCGATAGCCTTAAGTCAGATCCCGGAGAATATGATGCAGCACTGAATGTGCTGGCTATGGTAAGTCCGACGTGCTCCCGGAAGCACTGCCCGCAAGGGCTCGGGATTACAGAGATTAGTCAGTCAACGGACTCTTTTCTGGACTTAACATAGTGTATATCGGAGGTGTATGAATGGCAAGAATGTACGCCCGGCGCCGTGGAACCAGCAGTTCCGTCCGGCCCTACCGGAAGGAGGCTCCTGAGTGGTCCAACACGGACGTAGCGGAGATCGAGAAGATCATCGTCGATCTCCGCAAAGACGGCATGTCGAGCAGTCAGATAGGTCTTGCGCTGCGGGACCGGTACGGCGTCCCTGACGTCAAGCTCGCCACCGGAAAGCGCGTAACCGAGATCCTCCGCGAGAAGGGCCTTGAATCCGAGATCCCCGAAGATCTCCGGAACCTGATGCAGAAAGCGCTCGGGATAAGGAAGCACCTTGCGGAGAATAAGAAGGACGTGCACAACACCCGGCAGCTCCAGATCACCGAGTCCAAGGTGCGCAGGCTGGTCAGGTACTACGTCGGGTCCGGACGGATGCCGAAAGGCTGG
Organism: Methanomicrobiales archaeon; assembly: GCA_019136335.1. Classification (GTDB taxonomy): domain Archaea; phylum Halobacteriota; class Methanomicrobia; order Methanomicrobiales; family Methanoculleaceae; genus Methanoculleus. Next base: position 3,170 of record JAGVUK010000240.1, on the reverse strand, counting down.
ACCTACAAACCGGAGACTGCGGAGATTCTGCTCTCCCGCTGATGATCCATGTCGCTTGACGCCGCTGCTGCCGGTCTCGCCGACCATCTCCTCGAGCAGGAGTTTGTGGAGGTGCTGGCGCACCACGATGCGGACGGCATCGCCGCCGCATCCATCCTCTGCCACGCCATGTTCCGCAAGGGCGGGCGGTTCCGGCTGAGGATCCGCGCAGGCATCACCGCGGCCGACGTACCGGAGGACAGCAGCGTGCTCCTCTGCGACTTTGGATCAGCACTCCAGGACCTCCCCGGCGACGTGATGGTGGTAGACCACCACCTGCCCCACTTCGAGGGCGACCACCACGTCAACCCGCGTCTCGCCGGGATCGACGGCGACCGGAACCTCTCCGCGGCCGGTGCGGCCTATCTTGTCGCGCAACGCATGGGGGACAACCGGGACCTCGCGGGCCTCGTGCTCCTCGGCATCCTCGGCGACGGCCAGGATCTCGATGGGCCGAACCGGGAGATCGTGAGCGAAGGGATCGCAAACGGGTTCATCACACCCCGCCGCGGCCTCCGCCTCCCCGGAAGAGGGCTCGTCGAGCAGCTCGCGCTCGCCGTCAACCCCTACCTCGCCGGGTTCTCCGGCGTTCCCGATGCCGCCCGGGCTCTGGTCGCAGAGGTCACCGACGAGGACGACGTGGACGTCGAGGCGCTCCTCTCCCGGATCGTCCTCGCGGCCGCCCCGAAAGCATCGCATGCCGCGCTCTGCGGGATCTGGGGCGCCACCTACAGCCTCGGGCGTGAGGTGATCGATGAGGCGGGGAACCTCGCCGCGGTCGTCGACGCCTGCGGCAAGGCCGGGTGCGGGGATATCGGTGCATCGCTCTGCCTCCGCTCGACCCACGCGCTCCAGGAAGCCTGGGAGATAACCGCCCGCTACCGGCATGCGGTCATCGCCGGCATCCACGGGGTGCGCCGTCTCGATGAGCGCATCGCCCTCTTCCGTGTAGACGACGGGACGGTGACGGGCGACGTCGCGGATGCACTCGCACACGACCTCCTCGAGACCGGGCCCGTCTTCGTCATCGGGGCGAGCGGGGATGGTTACTCCGTATCGGCCCGCTGCCCGCCGGGCGTCGACCTCGACCTCGAGGCGCTGATGCGCAGGCTCGCGGAGGCGTGCGGCGGCCGGGGTGGCGGACACCACCGGAGGGCCGGCGCCCGGATCGGGGCCGACCAGGTAGACCGGTTCAGGCAGGGGCTGCTCGAGGCGATTCCCGCATGACCCGGATCGAGGGGACCATCGAGACGCCGCACGGCCTCCCCGGCTGTGTGGCGGCGGCGCTCGAGCCCGACAACCTCACCCTGATCAGGACATACCCGATCGAGGGAGGGGTGCGGGCCGAGATTGGCGGGACCAGGCTCCGGTCGATCATCGCGTCGGTGGACGACTACCTCATGAACCTCGCGATTGCCGAGGAGATCTGCACCTGCGCGTCACGGAGAGGGAGAGGGCTGGAGTGAACTTGCGGCTCAGGATAAGGATATACGAGAAGTGAAGTGATACCATGGCAAGGAAGAAACAGGTTGGAAGAAGGGTCGAAGGCTGGAAGGCCAAGAAGTGGTACCGTGTCTATGTACCGGAGACCTTCGGCAAAGTTGAGATCGGCGACACCATCTCGGCCGACCCCGCAAACATGGTCGGCCGGGTCATGACTGCGACACTCGGCGAAGTTGTGCAGGACTACTCAAAGTCCCACATCAAGATGAGGTTCAAGATCAACAACGTGGCCGGCGACGCCGCGTATACCGAGTTCGTCGGGCACGAAGTGACCCGGGACTACCTCCGGTCGATGGTCAAACGGCGGGCCTCCCGCATCGACACCATCCACCCGATCATCAGCAAGGACGGCAAACTCCTGCGGGTGACGGTCGTCTGTCTCACCATATCAAGGGCCGAGCAGAGCCAGGTCCACGCCGTGCGGCAGGCGATCTCGCAGGCCCTCTCCGCCAAAGCGGCGGAGAACGACTTTGAGACCCTGGTCAAGGAGATCGTCTCCGGCGACATGGCCCGTGACGTCTTCAAGGTCGTCAAGACGATCTACCCTATCCGCCGGGTCGAGATCACCAAGTCCAAACTCGAGCAGATCGCGGTCGTATAAGGCCGGCTGCTCACCCTTATTTTAGCTCCCATCCAGAGTTTCACTCTTCCCGGGCGACGGAGACGGCGCGAAGGGTATATAATCTATGATCGGGGTACACCTCAGCCGGAGATGCAGGAAGGGGGTGAAGACAGTGACGGCTGAGGAAGAGTATGCAGGCATGCGGCAGGTAAGACAGACTGTGCTCTGCCCGGGGCCCCCGGAGGAGCAGCAGAGGATGGCCCTCTGGATCATCAGGAGGCTGCTTGTCCAGTTCCACCGGGAGTGGACCGCCCTCCGTGAGAGGGAATGCGACGATGCCTGGATTCGCGCCGCAAACGCGCTGCTCGACCGGTATTCGCACCAGCTCTACGATATCGTCTGCGACGTGAAGGCAATCGTCGGCGACGAGGTTGCCGTCGAGATCCGGTGCCTCTCGGCCGATATGATCAAGACGACGAACATCCTCGTCATGCTCGGCTGCAGCGAGGAGTGCTGCAGACGGGGCGACGCTCTCGCAAGAGAGGCGCTCCGCCATGCGGAGCGGTGTCACTCGCTCCGGAGAGCGGCCGGGGCGGCCCGGTGACCGGGTCCCTCCCGCCCACCGGGAAGAGTAATCAGGTTCGGGATCTCATCTGTTTTTGATGATTGCTCACAAGGTGCTATTCCTCGTGCTGGACGGGATATCCGACCGTCCCTGTGAAGCGTTGAACGGACGGACCCCTCTCTGCGCCGCACGGACCCCGGTCCTCGACCGGATCGCCGCGGAGGGCGTGTGCGGCATCATGGACTCCATCGCTCCCGGCATACGCCCCGGATCCGACACCTCCCACCTTGCCCTGCTCGGCTATCCGCCGCAGGAGTACTACACCGGCCGCGGCCCGCTCGAGGCCGAGGGGACCGGCATCCACATGACCGCCGGGATGATCGGCTTTCGGTGCAACTTCGCCACTGTCGACGCGGACGGCCTCGTCACCGACCGCCGGGCCGGGCGGATCTCCGGGACCGCACCGCTCGCGGAGGCGATCCGGGACGGCGTCGACCTCTC
>JAGVUK010000099.1 GCA_019136335.1 Methanomicrobiales archaeon | reverse complement strand
TCAGTCGCTGATCGCCACCCGGCTCCGGACTGAGGATATGCTCCCTCTTGCCCGGGCCATTGACGAAGTCGGCTTCTTCTCGGTCGAGGCCTGGGGCGGGGCGACCTTTGACAGCTGCATCAGGTTCTTAAACGACGATCCCTGGGAACGCCTCCGGATGCTGAAGGCCGAGCTTCGGCGCACGCCCATCCAGATGCTCCTGCGAGGCCAGAACCTCGTGGGTTACCGGCATTATCCCGACGACGTCGTGGAGAGGTTCGTGGAGGCATCCGCAAAGAACGGGGTCGATATCTTCCGGGTCTTTGATGCGTTGAACGACGTCCGGAACATGAAGAAGGCGATGGAGGAGGTGCGGAACGTCGGGGCGCACCTGCAGGGCGCGATATCCTACACGACAAGCCCGGTGCACTCCGTCGCGTCGTTCATCGATATGGCCGAGGAGCTCTACTCGCTTGGGTGCGACTCGATCTGCATCAAGGATATGGCGGGGCTGATCATGCCCCACGACGCCCGCGACCTGATCACCGGGATCAAGGAGACGGTGGACGTCAGGGTCTGCCTCCACTCCCACTGCACGAGCGGCGTCGCGCCCCTGAGTTACCAGGCGGCGATCGATGCGGGTGTGGATATCCTCGATACGGCGATGTCGCCGTTCGCGCTCGGGACTTCCCAGCCCCCGACGGAGAGCGTTGTTGCAAGCGTCATCGGGACGCCGCGCGATACCGGCATCGACCTGCTGCCGCTGCGCAATGTGCGCAACGTCTGCCGGGAGATGCGGGAGAAGTACGAACCGCTCTTTTCCGCCATCGCGGACCGGGTCGACTTGGACGTCCTGATCTACCAGCTCCCGGGCGGCATGATATCAAATCTCATCTCCCAGTTGAAGGAGCAGGATGCGCTCGACCGCCTGGAAGAGGTCTTCCAGGAGATCCCCCGGGTGAGGAAGGACCTTGGCTACCCGCCGCTCGTGACGCCGACGAGCCAGATCGTGGGCACCCAGGCGGTCTTCAACGTCCTCATGGGCGGAGAACGCTACCGGAACGTGACGACGGAGGTGAAGGACTACGTCCGCGGCCTCTACGGGCGCCCTCCCGCCCCGATCAGCCCCGGGATACGGGAGTTGATCATCGACGGCGAAGAACCGGTCACGGTTCGCCCGGCGGACCTTCTTGCGCCCATATACGAGCAGATGCGCAAAGAGGCGGTGGAGCAGGGGCTCGTCACCCGGGAGGAGGACGTCCTCACCTACATCCTCTACCCGAGCGTCGCCCCGTCGTTCCTCCGGGGTGAGCGCCAGGCCGAGGTGATCCCGAAACCGGCGGCAGCCGAACCGGTGCGGACCGCGGAGATCCCGAGCTCCATGGAGGTGGAGGTTGACGGCGAGATCTTCTCGGTCCGGATCGTCACCGTGGAGGGGAGTTCGGTCACGGTCCCGGCGGCCGCCTCGGCGGCGAGAGAGAGGATCCCGCGCGGGGATGTCGCCGGCGGCGTCAAGAGCAACATGCAGGGCATGGTCCTGCAGGTGCTGACCCAGAAGGGGAGCGCTGTCAGGAAGGGGGATACGCTCATTGTTCTTGAGGCAATGAAGATGGAGAACCCCATAAGGAGTCCGCGTGACGGCAGGGTCGAGGAGATCTTTGTGAACGCCGGGGACGTCGTGCAGAACGGCGACGTGCTGATGATCATCGAGTGAGGGTCGCCCCGGGTTACCTATCAGGAAAGAGAACCTGCACAATGAAATATTTTGACAAGATCCTGATCGCCAACCGCGGCGAGATCGCCATCCGGGTTATGCGCGCCTGCCGGGAGCTCGGGATCGATACGGTTGCAATCTATTCGGAGCCCGATAAGAATGCGCTCCACGTCAAATACGCCGACGAGGCCTTCTATGTCGGTGAGGCCCACCCGTCCAAAAGTTACCTGAATAAGGAGCGGATCTGCGATATCGCCCAGAAGTCGGGGGCCGAGGCGATCCACCCCGGATACGGGTTCCTCGCCGAGAACTACCGGTTTGCAAAGCTGGTCGAGGATGAGGGGCTGACGTTCATCGGGCCATCGTGGCAGACGATTGAGGCGCTGGGTTCGAAGATCGGGTCGAAGCGGATGATGCGCGAGGCAGGCGTCCCGGTCCTTCCCGGCACGCCTGACGGCGTCACCAGTCTCGACGAGGCAAAGAAGGTCGCCGCCGCTATCGGCTACCCGGTGGTCGTGAAGGCGAGCGCGGGCGGCGGCGGCATCGGTATGCACATCGTCGAGAGCGAGGAGGGGCTTGAGGAGGCGATCGATATGGGGATGCGGATCGCAGGGTCCGCCTTCGGGGATCCAACGGTCTTCGTGGAGAAGTACCTCGCGAAACCCCGCCATATCGAGGTCCAGATCCTTGCCGACGCGAAAGGGCATACTCTCCACCTCTACGACCGGGAGTGCTCCATCCAGCGCCGGCACCAGAAACTCCTCGAGGAGGCGCCCTGCCCGATCATGACGCCGGATCTCCGGGAGCGGATGACGGCGTCGGCCATCGCCGCGGCAAAGGCGGCGAACTACAAGAACGCCGGTACGGTGGAGTTCCTCTACGCGAACGGCAACTACTACTTCATGGAGGTGAACACCCGGCTGCAGGTGGAGCACACCATCACGGAGTTCGTCACCGGGATCGATATCGTGAAGCAGCAGATCGCCGTCGCCGCCGGTCAGGACCTCTCGATGGACCAGGAGGACGTCAACCTCCGGGGGCACGCGATCGAGTGCCGGATCAACGCGGAGGATCCGCTGAACAATTTCACCGCGGACCCGGGCAAGATCGTCCGCTACCGGTCTCCGGGCGGACCCGGGATACGGGTCGACTCCGGCATCCATATGGGCTACACCATCCCCCCGCACTACGACTCGATGATTGCGAAACTCTGCGCCTGGGGGTCCAACCGCGAGGAGGCGATCCAGCGGATGCGCCGGGCCATCTATGAATACGTCGTCCTGGGCGTGAAGACGACGCTCCCGCTCCATTACGCGATCATGAGGAACCCGCACTTCGTCGCCGGCGATACGCACACGCACTTCCTGCAGGAGGAGCACATCGCCGCGAGCCTGCGCCGCTACCTCCGCGAGGAGGAGACGCGCATGCAGACGCTGGCTGCATCGCTCCGGCAGGGGAAGGAAGTGGCGGCGATCGCCGCGGTGGTCGACGTGTACCTCCGGAAAAACATGAAGTGACCCCTCATCTCTATTTTCCGGGATGCAGAAGGTTTATTTGCCAACACATCATTGTTATAATGCACTTTGTGTGCTGCGGTGGCCTAGTCGGTTAGGGCGCCAGACTCATAGGGTTTTCGAGAGAAACGGTGCGTCCAAACCTGGGACATCTGGAAATCGTGGGTTCGGATCCCACCCGCAGCATCTATTATTCAGGTTCAGATCTGTCAGCAAACGCTTTTATACCTCCATTCCGACCTCCCTTGCATGGGAGCGTTCACAGCACCAACCCAAACCGACAGAGAGTTCCATCCTGTCGATAAAACCTACGCCAC
>JAGVUK010000160.1 GCA_019136335.1 Methanomicrobiales archaeon | reverse complement strand
GAGGCTGAGGAAGGTATCTTGCAAGAGTAGAGGGGCTATTCTCCCCCAACTTCCCGATACCTTCTGATAGCCGATCATTGAACGTTAAAGCATCATTCGCGTGATGTGCTCTCCCGTATGATGACCTAAAACGGAACCCGCAGCACCCCGACACCGGGCTTCGCGCTCAGCGCGAGCGGCCGTATTGCTATCTTTGCCCGTTACCTCGCAGGAAGCACGCGAAAGGAAGTCGATGATTTGACTTCTTGGAGGTTGTCTCAAACATTTTAGCGCAGTGCCGGGGCTGAACCCATGGCGGTTTTTAAGAGTGCGGCTCTCTATGGGCCGGAATGCCCGGCCGGCCCCATGATGGCCCTGATCAGGCCTGCCACGGAATACCCGGGGAGAAGAAGGGCAGCTCCGGGATGGCAGAAAGGCCATTCCGCGCGCGGAGGACCCCCCTGTCAGAATACCCCGCTGAACAACGCCCGGGCGGTGAGGAAACAGACTCCTGCCACGACCGCCGCCGCCGGTATGGTCAGGATCCACGCGATGAGGATCTCGCGGACCACGCCCCACTTGACCGCCGAGTAGCCGCGTGTTGCGCCGACGCCCATGATCGCACCGGTTATCGCGTGGGTCGTCGAGACCGGGACCCCAAAGACGTTCATCAGCGAGAGGACGCCTCCGGCGGCGGTCGATGCAGCAAACCCCTGGTAGGGCCGGATCCTCGTGATCCGGTTGGCCATCTTATCGACGACCCGCCACCCCCCGAGGAGCGTCCCGACGGATATCGCAAGCGAAGAGACCAGTATCACCCAGAGCGGGACGGCAAACTCGGAGATCAGCCCGCCGGCAAGCAGCATGGCGGTGATGATGCCCATCGCGTTCTGGGCGTCGTTGCCGCCGTGGCCCACCGCCTGGAGCGATCCCGAGAAGATCTGGAGGTTTCTAAAGAGGCTGGTCAGGCGCCGCGGAGGGTAGTTGCGGAAGGCGTAGGTGACGAGGGTGCCGAAGGCAAACGCGGATATCAGCCCGAGCATGGGTGAGATGACGATGAAGATCAGGACCGCGAGGATGCCGTTGACCTTCAAAAGTCCCATTGCGATGGCGGACGGGATGACCAGCGTCACCCCGATGAGCCCCCCGACGAAGAGGTTCCACGGCTCAAAGTCGCCCTTCCGGAGCGTGAAAGCACCCGTGCCGATCGCACCGAGGGTTGCGCCGACAATCCCATAGAGCAGGACCTGCTCGATCACCGCAAGGGGCGGCCAGAAGACCGCCCCGATCCCGGCGGCTGCGATGCCGGCACCGAGAAGCCCCCCGATCAGGGCGTGGCTGCTGGATACGGGGATCCCGAGGTATGAGGTTGCGAGGACCCAGAGCACCGCACCGACCATGGCCATGAGGATCATCGACGGGGTGAGGAAGACGGGGTCGACGATCCCCCTCCCGATGGTCGCCGCAATTGCCGTGGTGAAGAGAAGAGGGCCGAGAAGGTTGAAGACCCCTGCAAGGAGCACCGCCTGCAGGGGTGTCAGGGCCTTGGTCGCTATGATGGTGGCGATCGAGTTCGCGGCATCGTTTAAACCGTTCGCGAAGTTGAAGAGTAACGCGAGCAGGATGCCGAGGATGATGATCGGGTCCATAGCGGTCAGGTGTGTCTGATGGCTATATCGCTCAGGACGTTCGCGACATCTTCACACTTATCGGTCGCTATCTCCAGGTTTTCGTAGATGTCCTTGAGCTTGATGATGGTGATCGCGTCTTTTGTCTTGAAGAGGTCCATGATGGCGTGACCGAGGACATTGTCCGCGATGTTCTCCAGGCGGTTCACTTCAATGCAGCGCTCCTCGATCAGCCCCGGGTCCTTGATCGACCGTATGCTGTTGACGGCCTGCTCGATCTCGATGACGCTGAGCTGGATCAACTTGGCAAGTTCGACCATCGAGTCATCGGTCTCGGTGATGCCGTAGCCGTACATCTGCTGCACGGTCCCGTCGATGTAGTCGAGGATATCGTCCAGTGCCGACGCAAGACGGGAGATCTCCTCCGGCTCGAGCGGTGTGATGAACGTCCGGTTCAGCTGCTCGTAGATCTGGTGTGTGATATCGTCTCCCTGGTGCTCAAGCTGCTTCATCCGGTAGCACTGCTCTTTGACGTCCTCGAAGTTCTCGACGAACTCGACGAGCAGATCGGCCGCGATAACAACGGTCCGCGCCATCCTGTCAAAGAGATCGAAAAAAACCTTATCCTGAGGGACTACCCACTCTTTAATGCCCACAATGATCGCTATAAGGTTTTTCTGTCAGGGGCTATATAGCGATCGGTCAGACCGCTCCCGGACGGCGCTGTCCTGTCCGCCCGGAAGCAGGCCTGAAGATTGTCCGAAGCGTGCCGAACGCCGCACGGCGACCCGTATCACTCCGAAACCTTCACGAGGCTGCTCCTGATGAAATCAAGGTCAGCCTCCTTTGCCGCGATCTCGTAGAGCATCGTCCCGTAGCCGGGGCAGGGTTTCGTGAACGGCAACAGAACCCTCTTCTTCCGGTTCTGGAGGCCGACGAGCATGGGCGATTTTAAGAGCATCCGGATGTCCTTGAATACGAAACCCGGAGGCATCTCGTAGTACTCTTTGCAGTGCTTTCGCACGTAGTCGTTCACCTGTTCAGGTGTCACATCCATGAGGAGGACCTGTCCGCCGAGGTTGTTTACACACCGCGATGCCATTGCATAGAATGTTCGCACTTATACGAATAAACTTTGTGCTGCCGTCCGACTCTCCGGGTCCGGGCGCGGATAAGGTCGCAGATCCGCTCCGGCGGTGCGGGCGCGGCGATCGCCGGCCCGGTGCGCCCCGGGCAGCACGCGCAACGGGGAAGGCGCGAACCCATCTTCACCCACCGCCCCGGTACCGGAGGGGGGAAGGATTATTGCGTACCGGGTGAATACTCCAGCATGAAGCGCCCCACGACCCCGGGTCGCCCGCCCGGGCTCCGCCTCTTCTTCCTGGTGGCGGTAGCCGCCCTCTTCGCCGTGCCCTGTCCCGTCCTCGGTGCGACGCCCCCCCTCTTCCCCCACATCACGGTCTCAGTGTCGACCGATACCCTCTCTCCCGGAGAGGACCTGAGCGTCTCCGCCGTCTGGAGCCGGGACGCGAGTTCCTATCGCCCGCCGGAGAGCGTTGATCTGCGCATCTACAGCGCCCCGGGAGGTACGCCTGTCGCCGGGTATACGCTCCCGGGAGACGAACGCGCGACCTCCGGCGGCGACACCCGGCATTTCCACGGGACGATCGCATCCTCGGAGCTGCCGGCGGGGAGGCTCCTCCTCGTCGTCACCGACCCGGTCTCCGGTGCCGACGCCCGCGTCCCGATCAACGTCACGGAGCCCGGCCCGGATTTCCCCGGCGCCCGGATGCAGAGGCATGCCGATGCCGTCTTCTCCTGGGTTGCGGCGGTCCTGCTGGTCGTCCTCGGGGCCGGCCTCTGCCTGATGCTGAGGCGGCCGTGAGGAAGGGCCGGGCCGCTGCCCGGATCTTCTCCCTCC
>JAGVUK010000310.1 GCA_019136335.1 Methanomicrobiales archaeon | reverse complement strand
GAGCGGCGGCCGGTGGCAGGCGGCCTTCCACCAGCGGACGCCCGTGTTCCAGAACCCCGGAGCGGAAGGTTAACGGCGTCCCGTCTTCGCGGCGGCGATCCTGGCCCGCATATCACGTGCGGCTGCCGTGACGTCGTCCTCTCCCACGACCGCCGAGATCACCGCGACCCCGTCCGCCCCCGCGGCGATGACGTCGCCGACGTTCCCCGCGTTGATCCCGCCGATCGCGACGAGGGGGAGGGCGACCGCGGCCCGGATTGCGGAGAGGGCGGCAAGCCCGCGGCCCGGCCCCGCATCGTCCTTCGACGCGGTCGCAAACGTCGGGCTGAGCGCCACGTAGTCGGCCCCCGCCGCCCCGGCCCGGACCGCCGCCGCGGCGGAGCCCACCGAGGCCCCGATGATGAACCCCGGCGGGGCGATCCGCCGGGCCTCTCTGATGGGGAGGTCGCTTGCGCCGAGGTGGACACCGTCGGCACCGGCCGCGAGGGCCACGTCGAGGCGGTCGTTCACGATGAAGAGCGCGCCGGCGCCATGGGTGACCGTCCGGACGGCGACGGCCGCTTCAAAGAGGTCCCGCCCTGAGAGCCTCTTGTCACGGAGCTGGATCACGTCCGCGCCCCCGGCGACGGCCCGGCGGGCGAGCTCCGCATGGGAGAGGCCGCGCCCGATCTCTTCATCGGTGATCACGTAGAGGTCGTACGCCATCTATCGCTCCTCGATCCGCGCGTGCCGGGCAAGGTCGTCGGGGGAAAGGCCGGCAAGTCCGTCGAAGAGCGCCGTCCGGAACGAGTAGGGCCCGTGTGCCCCGCCGGCCGCCCGTTCCCCGGCCCGCCCGAAGGCCGCGAGCGCTGCGGCCGCTGCAACCGCGTGATCGCCTGCGACCGCAACGAACGCCCCGGTGACCGATGCCGCCATGCACCCCGTCCCGGAGAGGCGGTCCATCATCGGGTTGCCGTTTCTGACCAGAAAGACCCGTCTATCATCGGCGACGACGTCGACGGCTCCCGTCATCGCGACGACGGTCCCGGTCAGACGGGCGCACTCCCGTGCCGTCTCGACGGGATCGCCCGCGACCCCGCCGGAGTCCACCCCCCGGACGCTCCCGCCGGTGCCGGCAAGGACCCCGATCTCCCCGGCGTTTCCCTTCAGGACGGCGATCTCGAGTGCGTCGAGGAGGCGCCGGGCGGTCGCGGTCCTAAACGCCGTCGCCCCCACACCGACCGGGTCGAGGACGACCGGGATACCGAGGTCGTTTGCCCGGCGGCCGGCAATCAGCATCGCATCCACCTGCGCCGCCGAGAGCGTCCCGATGTTGAGGACGAGGACGCCCGCAGCGGCGACCATCTCGGCGACCTCTTCGGGGGCCTCGGCCATCACCGGGGCGGCCCCGGCGCAGATGGTGATGTTTGCGCAGTCGTTGACCGTGACGCAGTTCGTGATATGGTGCACGAGCGGCCGCCGTTCCCGCACGGCGGCAAGGAGGCCGGCGGGGATTGCGCCGTCTATGAGGCGTGCTGATGAGTCTCCCGTTATATTGACCGACATGATACTACCATTATTTTTGCCGGGATTCAATAAAAGGAGGTTACCCGATCTGTTCCCACCCGGAGATGGCAGGAGTTGGGACGGAGACGATGCCGGTCGCTCCGGACCAGAACGACAAATACGCCGAGGGGGAGATTTGAACTCCCGAGGTGCCAGGCACCAGTGGCTTTCGAGGCCACCGCCTTCCCGGACTAGACTACCTCGGCACAAAATCAGCCTACAATATTTAGGCTCTCCGGCTATAATAGTATCGAGGTATGCTCTGCAGATTTACTCTCATCCCGGACGGCAGCGTGCTGATCTACCAGGGCCGGCCGGGCGAGACCTACGAAGACGCCCTCCTCTCGTTCGGGTTCAATCCCGATACGGCGCTCATATTCTCCGGCGGCAGGAGCCTGCCGCAGGATAAAAAAATCGAGGAAGAGGAGGTCGAGATCTTCCTCGCCTCCTCGCGCGGGTGATTACTGTGCGCCCGGCTTTCCTGCCTGGGTGACCATCATGTCGTCGACGCGGACGAGGAGCATGGCCGTCTCGGTCGCGCTCTTGATGGCCTGGGTCTTCACGCGCTCGGGCTCGATGACGCCGGCCTCCCGCATGTCGACGATCGCGCCGGTGTAGACGTTGAGCCCGGCGTACTTCGCGCCGTCGGCGTGGGCCTTCCGGAGAGCGACGACCTTATCGATCGTGTCAAACCCGGAGTTCTCCGCGAGCGTCCTCGGGATGACCTCGAACGCGTTTGCAAACGCCTCGATGGCGAGCTGGACCCGGCCACCGACGGTTGCCGCGTAGTCGCGGATGCGGAGCTGAAGTTCGGTCTCCACCGATCCGCCGCCGACGACGAACCTGCCGTCCTCGATGGCGTCCTGGACGACCCGGGCCGCGTCGTAGACCGCCCGTTCGAGTTCGTCGAGCAGGAGCTGGGAGGTGCCCCGGAGGAGGATCGTGACGGCTTTCGGGTTGTCGCACCCGGAGATGACCGTCAACTCGGCGTCGGGGAGTTCTTCGGCCATTTCGGCGTGGCCGAGCGTCGTTGTATTGAGCTCCTCGGGCTTGTTGACGATGGTGCCGCAGAGCGCCCTCGCGGCGAACTTCATGTCCTCCTCCTTCACGTCCTCGACGGCGTAGATGCCGTTCTTCGCGAGGTAGTACTGCACCGCGTCGGCGATCCCCTTCTGGCAGAGGACGACGTTTGCGCCTGAAGCGACGATCTGCTCGGCGATCTTCTTGAGGGACTCGCGCTCCTGCTCGTTGAACGCCTTCATCTGGTCTGAAGAGGTGATCTTGATCTTCGACTTCACCTGGGTCTTCGTGACCTCGAGCGGCTGGGCGAGCAGGGCTACTTTAGCGTCGGTGACCGCGTCAGGCATCTGCTCAAAGACGCGCTTCTTGTCGATGACGATACCCCGGATCAGCTCCGCGTCGTGCATCGTGTCGCCGACCTGCTTCTTGATCTTGATGTCGTCCTCGTCCACGGTGTAGGTGCCGGGGTTCGTCTCGGTCGCGACCTGCCGCACCGCGTCCACGACGATGCCGGAGATCTTCTCCTTGACCGCCTCGATGGACTTGCCGGTCATCGCGGTGTCGGCGATCTTCGTGAGGTCCTCCCGGTCTTCGAACCCGACCGTTATGGCCAGATCGTCAAGGACCGCGAGGGCCTTCTCCATGCCGAGCTGGTAGCCGTGCGCGATGACCGTGGGGTGAACCTCCTGGGCGAGCAGTTTCTCCGCCTCTTCCATCAGCGACCCGACCAGTACCGTCGCGGTTGTGGTGCCGTCACCGACCTCGTCGTCCTGGGTTTCGGCGACCTCGACGACCAGCTTGGCGCCGGGGTGCTGCACGGACATCTCGTGCAGGATGGTTGCCCCGTCGTTTGTGATCACCACATCACCGCTGGAGCTGACCAGCATCTTGTCCATTCCCCGGGGACCGAGCGTTGTCCGAACGGCGGCCGCAATTGCTTTTGCAGCCATGATATTCGAGCGCTGC
>JAGVUK010000230.1 GCA_019136335.1 Methanomicrobiales archaeon | reverse complement strand
GATTCGAGAGTATAATGCCTTATTTCGTAAAATTGGGTCGATTTGGTGGGATATTGGCCATACGACTCCGGCGGTGTGCGGCAATAATCTTCCTACCCTGAAAACGATATCGATAACGGGAATCTCATTGGAAAAGGACGGCCTTAAAGCATAGATGAGAACCAGCCGATTGCCGGGTACTTGACGGTATCAACGAGAATTTATTACACTCAGCTGGTAAGTTAACGTCTATGGGGGAAACCCCCTCCCCGGTCCCCTCCCCCATGGCGATAGCCACCACGGTCCACTGTCTGGGGAGATCCCGGGGAAGACCCGGGTTCTGGCTAACTCCTGAACCCCACCTGTCCCCCGGAAAACCGGTGCGAGGGCTGCTCCCGGGCACGGCTTTCCCCCGGCGCGGGGGAGGAGGCTGGCGGGTATCGTCTTTCCCCCGGCGATAGGGGACCACGGTCCGATGCCCGGGAGAGATCCGGCACCCACCCCGTCGGGGTGGGGACGAGGATCAAAACAACGTCTGATAGTTCGAGATCCGGGGTGGGGACGGGGATCGGACAACCCCGATAGTCCGGAATCGATGCAGCAGCCATCCCAACCCGTCACTCGATGTACGAGAGGACCTTGCGCTTCACCGGGCCTTTGCTCGCAAAGGTGCTGTAGGCCCACCGCGCAACCCTGCCGAAGAAGTCCTGCCGGCTCACCTCCAGGAACAGGGTGAGGGTGGGGTTGAACTTGGACTTGAAGAGGTTCAAGTTCTCGTTGTTTGCCCCGACGTTCTCCATCCGCCGGTAGCCCTCCTCCTTTGCCTGCCGGAGGAGGAGCCATTGCAGGAACTCGTTGCCGGGCATTGCCGTCATCTTCGGCGCCCCCATCCACAGGGTGAAGGCCTTGTACTCCTGGGTGGCCTGCACCCCCGTCACCGCGCCGCCGGTGTCGTAGAGGTAGTAGAGCCCGAGTTCGTCGGGATACGCCCGGAAGAGGTCCTCAAAGTAGGCCCGGCTGATCATCGGGATGTTCATGCCCGGGTCGCTGAACCGTTCCGCGACGGTGGAGTAGAAGACCGAGACGTCGGTGCTCTTCTCGAAGTGGTAGCCGCTCTTCTCTACTTTCCGCAGTTTGGTGCGGAGGTTGGATGAGAAGCCGTTCCAGATCTCTGCAAGCGGCGGCTCAAGGTCGATGACGTACGAGAAGTGGATCCGTGCTTCGTAGCCCTCCCTGAGGAACTGCCGGATATCGATGAACCCCGGGACCTGGGTCAGGGCGAGGTAGTTCGGAGCCAGGGCCGCGATCTCGCTCTCAAGGTCTTCCGCAACAGATTTGAGCATCGATTCCTTCCTGCTCTGTTTGGCGGCATCGTAGCTCTGGCCCATGATGAACCCGAGATACGGTATCACTGACTGGAGGGGAGGCGGGGAGAGGAGGATGGTGAGCCCATGCATCTGCTTTTTGAAGAGCGGGAAGATGCAGATCAACTCGTTGCCCCTGAAGATCCCGTAGGGGAGGAACGTAAAGCCGGTATGCTTCTCCGTAATCTTCATGAAGTCCCATCTGTGGAAGAGGCGGCCGGAGATACTCTCGTTTACGAACGTATCCCAGGTATCCGCGTCGTCGATAAGCCCCGCTGTCATCCTCTCGCTCCCTGCTCCGGCGGATGTGCCGGTTCTGCCCGAGTATCCGTGGGCGGTTATATATACATTTCTCCGGAGGGGGCCGGTATTCACCGGACGCCGGGTCCCCTGCCCCCGGGGGGAGGCGGGTCTGTGGAATCACAACGTTCAAGCCGCCCGGGGCACCATATAAACTGCGTGTTCGGTGCGGATGCAAAGCCGGGGATGCTCACCGTACCGGAGGATTGATCGGAGATGCTCACGAACCGGGAACTGGAACGCTACCGGCGGCAGATCGCGCTCTTCGGAGAGGAGGCACAGGAACGGCTTGCGAGTGCCGTTGCCGTCATCGCCGGGGCCGGCGGGCTCGGGGGTGCCCGGTCGCCCTCTACCTTGCCGCCGCCGGCGTCGGGGAGATCCGGCTCGTAGACGGCGACGTCGTGGACCGGACCAACCTGAACCGGCAGGTGCTCCACGCCGACTGTGACGTCGGGCGGACGAAGGTCGAGTCGGCGGCCGGGAAACTCCGGGCGCTGAACCCGGAGATCACGGTCGTCGCAACGTGTGCGTCCATCGGTGCAGAGAACGCCGCCGCGCTCGTGGGCGGGGCCGACCTTATCATCGACGCCACCGATAACTTCCCGGTGCGCTACATCCTCAACCGTGCGGCGCTCGGCGCCCGGGTGCCGCTCATCCACGGAGCGGTCAGGGGGTTTTACGGGCAGGCGACGACGATCGTCCCCGGCCGGACGGCATGCCTTGAATGTATATTCCCCGTGGCGCCGCCGGCGGAGGGCGCCATCCCGGTCGTCGGCACCACGCCCGGGATCATCGGGCTTGTCCAGGCGAACGAGGCGATCAAGTACATCACCGGCACCGGCGACCTCCTCCTCGACCGGCTCCTTGTCTGGGACGGGCGGGCCGCCACCATGACGACCCTGACGGTCGAGCGGCAGGGTGACTGCAGTGCGTGTGGAGACAACCGGTGCTGAAGAGAGGAGAAGAGGAATGCAGGTTCGGGTCAGGGCTTTCGCCCGGTTGCGGGAGGCCATCGGGGGGGATCTCACGCTCGAGGTTCCCGAGGGGGCGACGGTGAACCGGCTGCTTGCGGCGGTCGGGGATGTCTCGGGAGAGGCGCACCGGGCGCTCTTTGAGGAGAGTGGAGAACTCAGGGGATACGTGATACTGATGCACAACGGCAGGCGCCTGCGGCGTGCGGAGGCCGGAACGCTCACCCTCGCCGACGGGGACGAGGTCGCACTCTTCCCGCCGGTGGCGGGCGGGTGACGGAGAAGGTTGGTATGATCAGCGTAACACGAGACGATTTTGACGTGAATGCCGTGATCGACCGGGCACGAAGGCCCGATATGGGCGCCCTGGTCACTTTCCTCGGCGTCGTCAGGGACGACGGTGTCGAGGTGATGGAACTTGAGGCCTACGAGGGGGTCGCGGTGCGGGAACTCACGGAGATCCGGGACGAGGCGTTTGCAAAATACCCCATCGGGTCCGTCGACGTCATCCACCGTATCGGGAACCTGCGGGTCGGGGAGAACATCCTCCTCATCGTCGTCGGTGCCGGGCACCGGAAAGAGGCTTTCGACGCCTGCGAGTACATCCTCGAACGGATCAAGCAGAGCGTCCCGATCTGGAAGAAGGAGATCGGGAAAGACGGCAGCGAGCGCTGGGTCCCGGGTGAGGCATCCGGGGGCGATGCATGATCCGGCTGCAGTCGTGCCGGAAGGCTTACGCGAAGGAGACCCAGCGGTCCGTCCCGCCGGAAGAGACGCTCCTCCTGGCACGGGAGAGGCTCCCGGCGGCGGGGATCACCCGGGTCGCCGATATAACGAACCTCGATCGGATCGGGATCCCGGTCTTCTCGAGCATCCGGCCGACAGCCGGGGCGGGGGCGATATCGGTCTACAACGGCAAAGGCGCCACCCCCGTCGAGGCGGAGGTTTCGGCGATGATGGAGGGGATCGAGCGCTACTCGGGGGAGATGGGCGATCAAGAACTCGCCGTCGGGAGGTATAGCGAAGTCTCTGCCCGGGAAGCCGCGCTCGATCCGGCGGACCTGATCCTCCCTCCCCTGGTCCCGGCCGATATAGCGGTCCCCTGGGTCGGGGGTTTTGATATCGTGCAGGAGGAGGAGATCCTCGTCCCGGCCCACGCGGTCTTCCACCCCCTCCCGCTGACCTCTGGCCGCCTCTTCCGGACCAACACCAACGGGCTTGCGTCAGGGAACACCCTCGAAGAGGCGACCTTCCACGCCCTGATGGAGGTGGTCGAGCGTGACGCCTGGTCGCTTGTGGAGGTGACCAAAAAGACCGGCCCCCAGATCGAGGGGATCACCGGCGGGCTCGCCGCCGACCTCCTCGCGAAGTTCGCGGCCGCCGGCGTCGAGGTCACCCTCAGGGACATCACGAGCGACACCGGCATCCCCACGGTGGCCGCGGTCGCCGACGACGTGGTGCTCAAAGACCCGGCACTCCTGACGATCGGGATGGGGTCGCACACGTCCGCCGGGATCGCCGTCCTCCGGGCGCTCACGGAGGTCGCGCAGAGCAGGCTGACCCAGATCCACGGCGCCCGGGAGGATACCGATACGGCGGACGTCAGGAAGATGATCGGCTACGAGCGGACGAAACGGCTGAACCGGCACTGGTTCGCGGAGAACGGTTCGATCGAGTTTGCAGCCATGCCGTCGTTTGACAGCGACGATTTCCTCACCGACATCGACTGCGTCATCGACCGGCTCTCTCTTGCGGGGCTCTCGCGGGTGATCGTGGTCGACCTCACCCGGCCGGAGATCGGCATACCGGTCGTCCGGGTGATCGTGCCGGGGCTGGAGGTCTACGCGGTGGACCAGGACCGGATGGGGAGGAGGTGCCGTGACGCGCGGAGTCGTCGTCTTCCTCGGTCCCAGCTGTGACCGCGCGGCCGCACGGGAGATCCTCGATGCCGAGTACCGCCCGCCGGCAAAACGGGGCGACATTGCAGAGGCTGCAGGCGCCGGGGCCCGGATCATCGGGCTCATCGACGGCGTCTTCTTCCAGGACTGTGCCGTCGCCCACCGGGAGATCCTTGCCGCGCTCCGGGCCGGCGTGCGGGTCGTCGGCGCCTCAAGCATGGGGGCGCTCCGGGCCGCGGAGCTCGACAGCCTCGGGATGGAGGGCGTCGGGGAGATCTACCGGGCCTACCGCGAGGGGAGGCTCGTCGCCGATGACGAGGTGGCGCTCCTCTTTGACCCGGAGACATTCGTGCCGCTCTCCGAACCGCTCGTGAACATCCGGGCGACCCTGCAGCAGGCGCTCGCGTGCGGGGCGATCGGCGCCGATGCGGCCCGGGGGCTCCTCGACGCCGCCCGCGGGCTCTACTTCCCGGAGCGGACCTACGACGCGGTCGTGGAGGCGGCGGAGGGAAAGGTGGATCCCGGGGATCTCACCCGGTTCGCGGCGTTTGCCGGGGAGCATGCCGTCGACCGGAAGCGCGAGGACGCGATCCTCGCGCTCCGGTACATCAGGGGCTTTGCCGAAGATCTGTTGTGACCGTTGAACCGGACGGTTCAACGATCCCACCGCGGTTGCCGTAGAAATATATCACCGCCGGGACCGACGTTCGGTACACCGGTGCGGAAAGAATTCCGCATCGTAAGGAGGCAGAGTACCATGAAGCGAAGAACAGTTTTCGGGATCGGGGCGACGCTCCTCCTCATCGCGGCCGTCGTGCTGCCGGCGAGCGCGGCGGGTCCGTGGAGCGCTCCACAGGCAGACGACGGCGCCGGTGACTGCGTCGGGTGCGGGCAGTACCGGCACCAGAACGGCGGGGGTCAGCCGGACGACCACGCCCGCGACGGCGACCGGGACCGGCTGCACCTCTCGGACGGGTCCTGCGGCACCTGCCCGCG
>JAGVUK010000039.1 GCA_019136335.1 Methanomicrobiales archaeon | reverse complement strand
TGAAGAGCCCGAGCCCGTCCCCACATCCCTCGGCCCACCCCCGCTCGAACCGGTGGAAGATCGACTCCTTCATGGGGTCGGGGATGCCCGGGCCGGTATCCTCAACCGAGACGATCACGCTCTCGCCGTCGTAATCCTCCACCCGGATAGCGATCCTGACGTCCTGACCCCCGAACCTGACGGCGTTCCGGATGAGGTTCGAGAAGACCTCGCAGAGGAGATCATCCGCCCAGACCGGGCAGCGAGCGCCCAAAAACTCGATCGCGACGTCGGGGAAGGCGTCGACCTCTTCCCTGATGACCGCGTCGAGGTCGACCGGCCCGACATCGGGTGCATCGTGGTGGATCCGGCGGATCGTGGTGACGTTGCCGATGATCTCGGCGCTCTTGCGGATGCTGCTCTGGATCTTCTTCGCGTAGCGCGCGGCCTCGCCCTCCAGCATCTCGATGAGGAGATCGGCGTAGAGGCTCGATACGTTCTCGGCGTTCTTGATATCGTGCGTCATGATGTCGAGATACAGGTTCGCCTCCCGGTTTGCCGCCTCCAGCTTCTTGTGAAGCATGCCTTTCAGGATGCCGGAACCGATCTCTTTTCCGATCGACTCTAGAAGCGCCCTCTCCTCGCGGGAGAACGACCCTTTCTCCCTGCTGCCGGCGTACACCGCCCCGACAACGACCGACTCGGCGACAAGAGGGATGCAGGCGAGCGCCGAGACGTCGAACTCCTCAAGTATGGTCGCCTCGATAGAACTCAGGTCGGCCTGCCGTTCGATGTAGCGGGGTTGGCCGGCGATGAAGATGAAGTTGAACGGCCAGTGGTGGACCTTGATCACGCGGTTTTTGGGCATGCACGAGGGAGGCATCCCCCGCTGGTGCTGCAGCAGGGCCCGTTTACGCTCGGCGTCGAGCATGTAGACGATGCCGACGTGAAACCCCATGAGGTTGAGCGTCTTCTCAAGCGACTCCTCCAGGAGCTCGGCAAGAGAGAGCGAGGCGGCAGAGACGCTGATCACCTGGTTGAGGACCATGAGCTGCTCGTTCCGGATCCGGATCTCCTCTTCCACCCGTTTCCGCTCGGTGATATCCATCACACCGGCGATCGAGCCCTGGAACTCTCCGGCATCGTCCACGAACGGCGACGAGATCAGCAGTGCGGTGATGGTGTCGCCTCCCTTCCGGGTGAACTCGCACTCGTACTGCTCCCGGACTCCATCCCGCCGGCGTTCCAGGCGGTCCCGCATCGCGGCCCTGTGGGAGGCGGGGAGGAACGAATGGATGGATCTCCCGGTCATCTCTTCGGGGGAGTAGCCGAGCATCTCCGCCATCCGGGGGTTGACAAACGACGTGCAGGCGTTCTGGTCGATCACCCATATCCCTTCGCTGAGGCTCTCCACGACCAGCCGGTACTTCTGCTCGCTCTGTCTGAGGGCCTCTTCGGCCTGTTTGCGGCCGGTGATGTCGAGCACCCCTGCAAGACATCCCCCAAAGGCGCCGGCGGCATCGACGATCGGCGACGTGACCACGAGTGCGTGGCCGGAGGAAGTCCAGTTCGAACTCCTGCCTCTGGTCGGTCCGCCGGCAGAACGGGTTTTGGGCAGCCGGAACGGTGCCGCCGGCGCCGGCGATGAACCCGGCGATCGGCAGCCCGACCAGGCGTTCTGCAGGAAGGCCGAGGATCTCCTCCATGCGCGGGTTGGCGAAGGTGATGAACCCGGTCTCGTCCACCGCGATGACGCCTTCGTTGAGGTTCTCGACCAGCCTCCGGTAGGTCTCCTCCGAGTGCCGGAGCAAAACCTCCGCCCGCATCCGCTCCTGTGCGTACCTGACGGCCCGGCAGAGCAGGTCCGCGCCGGTCTTCCCTTTGACCAGGTAGTCCTGCGCACCGTGCTGCATCGCGCGGAGTGCCGCACGGTCGTTGCCCACCGCGGTGAGCGCGATGACCGGCACGTCGGGCGCCGTCCGGCGCAGGCGGTCGATGAGGGCGGTCCCCCCGCCGTCCGGGTGGTCGAGGTCGAGGAGCACCACCTCGACCCCCCCCTCCGAGACCAGGGCAAGCCCGTCCCCCGGGCGCTCACGGTGCATCAGCTCAACCTCGCGCCCGCACGCCCCGAGCATCTCGCGGATATTCCGCGCGTCGCCGGGGCTCTCCCCGATCAACAGCACTCTCAACGGTTCGCTCATCGTATCACTCGCCTGCAGAGCCTGGTGCCCCCATGTCAACTGGAATTCCCGCTACCCGGCACAGGCCGGTTGCCGCCGTGAGGATGCTTCCCGGGCGCCCGCCGCCCGTTACGGGGGATGGGCGGGACGGGGAGATCCCCGGCCGGCACGACCGCGTTCCGGGGAGACGCTCCTGCGGCTGTATTCCGTAAGGTACGTACCGCCTTCGCGGAATTTATATCTCATTATTCGCGTATGCCCCGTCTCCCGCTTCAGGCGATCGCGATCGCCGCCGTGGCCGCCCCGGCGCCGGTGGATGTGGATGCAGAACCCGGCGTTCGTCCGGAGCGCGATTCGTGCATCGGTTCCGGATTGTCGGGCCCTATCCCGTGCTCGTCTCGAACACCGCCCGCCGGTGCCCCCCGATGCGCCCTTCCGAAGCGGGCGGGGAGGGTGTCAGCGCTGGATACGCGAGAGCACTAGCCCCTTAGGGGGCGAAAGCGAGCCCGGGCAACGATAGGTGCGAGATGCGAAGGCCATGCCAATCTCCTCGCCGCCCGGGACCTTCACCACGAACGTCCCGTGGCAGGGTTTGGTGTAGGGGAAGATCAGGTGCTCGCCCTCCACCCCGATGTAGAGCGGCGGAACCCCGATGATGTGGACATCGAATATCCTGTAGCCCGGTTCGACCTCGTGGTACTCCCGGACATTCTTCCTGATGTACTCCCGCGCCTCCCGGAATGATGACTGGGAGAGAAGGATCTCGGGTTTCAGCGCTTCGAGACAGCCCATTGCATCACCTCGTCAAGTTTTCGCTTCAGCGGCATGGGGTTGTGCACGGCCTTCGCCGCGACGACCTCGCAGGGGAACTCGATCTCCGCGGCAAGGTCCTCTGCGTGCTCCCCGAAGATGAGCGCATACACCCGTGCCTTTGAGATATACGCCATGGTGCCGGCGTAGGCGACCCCTGAGTCGTTGTGGATGAAGACGAAGCAGAGGTCAAAGTCCCGCCGTTTTTCCGTGATCTCGTCGATAGCAGCGTCGATATCGGCCATCTCCGGAAGGTAGTGCCGGTCCGGGTCGGCCACCTCCATCAGTTTTCGTGCCGCTGGCGTCCCGGCAATCACCGGCCGGATACCCCGCTGCTTCAAGCTGTGCACCAGGTAGAGCGCCATGCTCGTCTGGACGGGCACCTGCGGGCACCCGAGCAGGATCAATGCGTTCTCGTTACTGTTCTCTGTCATGGTTGAGCCTTCTTTACTGCGGCGAGGATGTCAGGCACCCGTTCAGGATGCGTGTAGATGGTGAACCGCTCCCCTCGCGAGAAGCAGACCAGGGTGAGCCCCGCCTGCTCCGCCGTGAGGATGCCCCGATCGGTCGAGGCGGCGCGGGAGATGACGATGGGTATACCGGCGTTCGCCGCCTTTGCGACCATCCCTGCCGGCTGCCTGCCGGTGCACCCGAGGATGCAGGTCGACCGGTCGATCCCCCGGAGCGTCGCGTAGCCCACGACCTTATCGACGGTGTTGTGCCTCCCCACATCGCAGGCCCGGGTGACGAGTTTGCCGTCACAGAAGAGGACCGAACAGTGGACGCCCCCGGTCCTCCGCCAGGTATCGGACTCGA
This sequence comes from Methanomicrobiales archaeon, assembly GCA_019136335.1. GTDB lineage: Archaea > Halobacteriota > Methanomicrobia > Methanomicrobiales > Methanoculleaceae > Methanoculleus. Next base: position 4,700 of record JAGVUK010000039.1, on the reverse strand, counting down.
TCGCCGCCGTGACCGCCCGGATGGTCTCCGCCGTGACGGTGATCGAAGAGGTGACCTTCCTGGGCTCGCCGAGCACGCGGTAGCCGCCGGATGACTCCATCTCAAGCCGGACGTCCCGCCCGAGCGGGGCCGTGACGTACACGTCCTTTCCGGAGACGTTCACCGAACTGACCGTGTCGGCCAGCCCTTCGCAGACGACGAACCCGGCCGCGAGGTCGTCGAGGCGGTCGGGGCTCGCCACCAGGGCCGCGAGGCACTCGCCGTTCAGGAAGAGCCGGACGTGATCCTCGACGATGATGTCGTCGTGGACGGTGCGTGCGCCCTCGCCCGTCACCTGGATCCCGGAGCGGCAGACGATATCCATCAGACCGTCTCCTCCCGTATCCAGTCGAGGTACGGGGCGTAGCCGCCGACGATGGGCATGGCTATGATCTCGGGGACGTCGTAACTGTGGAGCGCCTTGATCCGGGTGACGAGGGGGTCGAGCAGGCTGTACTGCGTCTTGACGACCAGGAGTTGCTCGGGCTCGTCGCGGACCGTGCCCTCCCACCGGAAGCAGGACCGCACGCCGGTGACGTTCACGCAGGCGGCGAGCCGGGCATCGACGAGGGCTTTTGCGAGCTCCTCCGCCTCTCCGGCCGGGGCCGTGCAGAAGACCACAACATATTCCGGGAGAACCATGGTTTTACCTTCGTATCGTCCGTATTTAATCGTTCGCCGGCCCGGAACCGCAGCCGGACCCGCCGCAGCACCCGGGGGATCCCGTCTCCCGGGGCTCAAGCCCCCGGCAGTGCGCCTTTACGGGCACGGGCGGGAGGCCGCCGGGAGCCTCCGCCACGCCGGCATCCGCTAGCTCACCCACGTTCTCCGGGTTCGTGAACCCTGGTTCCGTACCCATCAGTCGGCCTCCTGCACCCTTCCCCCGGCAGGCGTCAGCGGCGATATCTGCCGCAGCCGCCCGATCACCTCCGGCAGCACCGACAGGACGTAGTCGACGTCGTCTTCCGTGTTCGCGTCGCCAAGCGTCAGCCGGAGCGACCCGTGCGCCTCCTCGTGGGGAAGTCCCGTCGCGAGGAGGACGTGCGACGGCTCAAGCGACGCCGAGGAGCAGGCGCTCCCTGTGGAGGCGCAGATCCCGTGAGCGTCGAGCAGGAGGAGGATCCCCGGATCAGCCGGTCCCGCATCGCGGCGATCCGGCGGTTGTGTCCCTCGATATCGGCGGTCGCAAGTTCAATCGCCCGCCCGAGCCCGACGATGCCGGGCACGTTCTCGGTCCCGGCACGCCGGCCCCGTTCCTGCCCCCCGCCGTGGACCAGGTTCTCGATCCGGGTCCCCCGCCGGATGTAGAGCGCCCCGGTCCCCTTCGGGCCGTAGAACTTGTGCCCCGAGAGCGAGAGGAGGTCGATCCCCATATCGTCCACGTCGATCGGGACCGCTCCCACCGCCTGGACGGCGTCGGTGTGGAAGAGGACGCCGTGGTCGTGCGCTACCCGGCCGATCGCCGCAACAGGCTGGATCGTCCCGATCTCGTTATTCGCCGTCATCACCGAGACGAGGATCGTCCTCTCGGTGATTGCATCTTCGACGTCGCCCGGGTCCACCCGGCCGTACTCATCGACGGGCAGGTAGGTGACCGAGAACCCCTGCTTCTCGAGGGCCTCGCAGGGGTGGAGGACGGCGTGGTGCTCGATCGCGGAGGTGACGATATGGTCGCCCTTCTTTTTCGCGGCCGCCGCCACCCCCTTGATCGCCCAGTTGTCGGCCTCGCTGCCGCCGGCGGTGAAGTAGACCTCCTCCGGCTCCGCCCCGAGAGCCGCCGCCACCTGCGCTCTCGCCTCCTCCACGCCCTTCCGGGACTCGCGGGCGAACCGGTAGAGGGACGAGGGGTTGCCGAAATGCCGGGAGAAGTACGGGGCCATCGCCGCAAGGACCTCGGGCTTCATGAATGTCGTCGCCGCGTGATCCATATACACGGGACGCTGATCCTGGTCGTTCATGTCCGGGTACAGCGTTGGCGCCGGAAGTGTATCAGCGTTACCTGCTCCTGGCCACAGAGAGGCCCGGCCGCCGCGAATAAGAAATTACATAGGGTTCCGTGCGCAAGATCTGGTAATGTACGCAAGACGCATGGATCACCTTCCCCCTTATCTCTTTGCACGCATCGACGAGATGAAAGAGGCGAAACAGCGCCAGGGTGTCGACGTCATCGACCTCGGCGTCGGCGACCCCGACCTCCCGACCCCGCCGCACATCGTGGAAGCGCTCTGCGCCGCGGCGCGCGACCCAAAGAACCACCATTACCCCTCGTACGCCGGGATGCCGGCCTATCGCGAGGCGGTGGCCGACTGGTACCGGAACCGGTTCGGGGTCGACCTGGACCCGAAGAAGGAGGTGCTCGCCCTCATCGGGTCAAAGGAAGGCATTGCGCACATCGCCGAGGCCTTCGTCAACCCGGGTGAGGTCGTCCTTGCCGCCGACCCCGGCTACCCGGTCTACAAGACCTCCACGCTCTTTGCCGAAGGGAAGGTCTACGAGATGCCCATCCGGGCCGAGAACGACTTCCTCCCGGTCCTCGACGAGATCCCCGCCGATGTCGTGAAGCAGGCGCGGCTGATGTTCATCAACTACCCAAACAACCCCACCGCGGCGACGGCCCCTCTCTCGTTCTTTGAGGAGGTCGTCGAGTTCGCGCGGGAGCACAACATCGTCGTCGTCCACGACAACGCCTACTCCGAGATCACCTTCGACGGCTACCGGGCACCCTCGTTCCTCGAGGTCGACGGCGCGATGGAGGTCGGCGTCGAGATGCACTCGCTCTCAAAGACCTACAACATGACCGGGTGGCGGATCGGGATGGCCTGCGGGAACCCCGAGATCATCGCCGGGCTCGGCCGGGTCAAGACAAACGTCGATTCGGGCGCGTTCAACGCCGTCCAGCACGCCGCGATAACGGCGCTCACCGGCCCCCAGGACTGCGTCGGGCAGGCCTGCTCGGTCTACCAGGAGCGCCGGGACGCCCTTGTCGCAGGGCTCTCCGAGATCGGGTTTGATGTCCGGGCGCCGAAGGCCACCTTCTACGTCTGGGTGCCGGTCGACGACTGCATGGCGTTTGCCGCACAACTCCTCGACCAGGCGGGGATCGTCGCGACCCCGGGCGTCGGGTTCGGCAGGAACGGCGAAGGGTTCGTCCGGTTCGCCATCACCCGGTCGATCGAGCGGATCCGTGAAGCGGTCGACCGGATGCGGGGGCTCGACCTGTGATCCTCCCCTCCCACCTCTCGGTCAGGGGCGGGCATCTCCACATCGGCGAGCACGACACGGTGGCCCTCGCGGAGCGGTTCGGCACCCCGCTCTACGTCACCGACGAGGACAGGGTCCGCGAGAACTTCCGGCGCCTCTCGGAGGCGCTCACCGCCCACTACCCGAAGGTCCGCATCCTCTACGCCGCAAAGGCGAACGGCAACCTCGCGATATTCCGGGCGCTCGCGTCCCTCGGCGCCGGAGCCGACGTCTTCTCCGCCGGGGAGCTCACCCTCGCCCTTGCCGCCGGAATGCAGCCCGACACCCTCCTCTTCAACGGGAGCTCGAAAGCGCCCGCCGACCTCGCCCTCGCGGTCGAGAAGGGCGTCCGGGTCTCGGTGGACTCGCTCGACGAGCTCCGGCAGCTCGACCGCGCGGCCGGTGCGGCGGGAAAGACTGTCGAGATCGCCTTCCGGGTCAACCCTGCGATCGACGTCCCCACCCACCCAAAGATTGCGACGGGTCTTGCGACGAGCAAGTTCGGCATCCCGGCGAGTGAGATCCTCGACGCCTACCGCCACGCGCTTGCCGCCGAGCACATCAACCCCATCGGCATCCACTGCCACATCGGCTCACAGATCCTTGCCGTGGAGCCCTTCGCCCGCGAGGTCGAGGTGCTGATCGGGGTTGCACGCGACCTCATCGATATCGGGGTCGACCCCTCGTTCATCGATATCGGCGGCGGCCTCGGCATCCCCTACCGGCGGGAGACCGACCGGGCCCCGGCGCCGGAGGAGTACGCGGGAGCGGTCATGCCGGTCTTCCTCAAGGGCATCAAAGAACTCGGGATCGAGCCGGAACTCTGGGTCGAGCCCGGCCGGTGGCTCGTCGCCGACTCGACGGTCCTCCTCTCCCGGGTCAACTCGGTCAAGACCGCTCATAAGACGTTCGCGAACGTCGACGCCGGGTTCAACCTCCTCGTCCGCCCGACGATGTACGACTCCTACCACGAGGTCGTCGCGGCAAACAGGGCGGACGCCCCCGCGGTGCGGGAGTACTCGATCGCGGGGCCGATCTGCGAGACCGGGGATATTCTCGCAAAAGACAGGATGCTCCCCGAACTTCATGCCGGCGACATCATCGCGGTGCTGGACGCCGGGGCCTACGGGTTTGCCATGTCGTCGCAGTACAACAGCCGCCCCCGGTGCGCCGAAGTGCTCCTCTCAGGCGGAAAGGCGGCCCTGATGCGCCGGGCCGAGACGATCGAGGACCTGACTGCCCTGATGGCGACCCCGCCCTGGCAGGCATAGACGTGAAGTTCCACTACCTCCTGGTCGACGACCTCATAGGGAGAGAGGAGTTCGAGCGCCGGGTTAGTGAGAAGGTGGCGGAGTCCGGCGACCTCCTTGATGAGCGGACGGCGGCGATGCTCGTCGTCAAAGACCTCGACCGGGCGCATG
>JAGVUK010000224.1 GCA_019136335.1 Methanomicrobiales archaeon | reverse complement strand
AGACCTACCCGATCGTTTCCGCGATGATCTCCCCGGCACGCTCCTGCACGGTCTGCCGGTGCTCCTCCGGGCAGAAGAGGTAGAAGACCGTCCGGGGCCTGCCGGTGTAGGTGAGGGTGGAGAACGAGTCGATCTCCTGGACCTTTCCGTCCCTCCTCTCGATCAGGAACGGGAACTTATCCTCCTCGAGGAGGATGGATGCCGACTTGAAGAGCGTGTTCTCGTTCTTCACCAGGTCGGCGATGATGTAGTCGGGATTGCACCCGCACTCCTCCGCGACCGCCTCCTCGATCGCCCGCGCCCTCTCCGGAGTGAACTTCGTCCCGAGCTCGTATCTGAGGCGGGGATCTCCCTCCTGCGAGATGTTGGACTCGTAGCCGCGCTTGAAGAGGTTCCTCCTCTCCAGTCTCCCGACAAGCTCGGCCGCAGTGCTCTCTGGCCGTGCGAGCACCTGTGCAAGCAGCCGTGCATCGTCAAGGGCAAGGTAGCGCTCAAGAAAATCGTCCCTCCCGATCCGGATCATCTCCGCATTCACGACCCGGTCCCGGACGGCAACCTTGATCGCCCGCTGGAGCATCCCGTTTGCCACGACGTTGGTGTGGTGGTAGTAAACCTGGGCATACATCAGGAATCGCGCCAGCCTGAAGCTTTCCACGACGTCTATGCCCTTCTCGTGGATGGTGAGATCCTCACGTTGCCCGCTCACGTTCTTTCGGAGCGTGTAGAGGACGCGTTCGAGGTCGAAGTTCCCGTAAGCCACGCCGGTGTGATAGGAGTCGCGCCGGAGGTAGTCCAGCTTATCAGCATCGATGTTTCCGGATATAACCTGGTGGAGGATACCATTCTGGTCCTCCGAGAGGAGGGCGGCGACACTCTCGGCCGCCTCACCGAGGATCGAGGTGATCTCCTCATCCTCCCGTATGATCCGGCGGGTGATCCCTTCGTGCGTAGCATCCTTCCCGTTGATCGCCTTCAGGGGCGCCTCAAAGACATGAGAAAAAGGTCCGTGGCCGACGTCGTGGAGCAGAGCGGCATACCGGAGAGTCGTAAGATCGTCGCCCTCGATCCGCAGCTGCCGCGCCATGAGGGTGGCAACGTGCAGGACGCCGAGAGAGTGCTCAAAGCGGGTGTGGCATGCGGCCGGGTAGACCAGGTGTGCGTTGGCAAGCTGCTTGATCCTCCGCAGTCTCTGGAGGGAACGGGTATCTAAAATGCGGAGTTCATCCCTGGTAAGCCCGATATACCCGTAGAGCGGATCCCTGATATGCGCCTCGAACGTGAGCGTGCGGTTCACCCGGTCACAAAAGATGAAGGTTCTTGAGGAGGTTCACCCCTCGGTCGATCTGGTCCTCAGTGAGATCCCAGTTCAGAGTTCTGGCAATCTCCCGGATCCCGTCATGCGAAAGGTCCCTCTGCTCCAGCGTCTGGATATAGTGGACCTTTGCGGCCCATGAGAGGGTCTTGGAGTCGAGGCTCGCAGTATCCTTGCAGATATCGACGATCTCTCCAATTTTTCTGGTTTCTGGGGTATGCTCCTTTTCCAACCTCGAAACCAATTTTCTGCCATCATCTGTGAGGCTGTAGGTGTAGCGCTTCCAATCGGGCGCCGCTGCGGATCCGGGAGCAACAGGTGTTTCTACTCTCTCCTCAATGAATCCGTAGGATACGAGAGACTGGATCGCGCCGGCAATGTCTGCGCTATAGGGGCCATAGTAGTGAGGGCGATAGTGTGCCCTGATAGCGCCCGAAATCGTCGAGAAGTATCCCAGTTTCTGGATCGCAGTCCGGCCCGGGATTCGACCCCCTGCCGCCTTCAGCATAACGAGGACGCCGTCAAATTCATCCATACATCAGGTCTCCGGTGGGTTCATGGCATAATTGTAGGTGCCATATTTATAGGGTGCGGTGAGTATACAGTCGTTGTGCTAAATGTCATGTTTTAACTACATGAACATGTCGATCTAGATCTCTCATCTTGACCCCGAAAAATCTTTTTTGCCATTGTAGCAGGGCAGCTCTAAACGTTGGAGCATGGGACGACCCTCTCTGTCTCCCTCCCTCCCCACCCAGCACCCTCACCATCACCGCCACCACACCGCCGGCCTTGGTGCTGATATCCAAAAGTCGTCGCCCCTCCTCTGGTTTTTAGCTCGCCGATACAAAAACGGCCGACTGCAAAAGAGGTTGTAAACACCCTTGCGCATAAAAATCCTCATAACCTCTGGCAGTGTGCCCCGGTATCGCCGGCAGAACAGCCTCATCCCCCGGGTCCGCAAAGCAATACCCTCCGGCCCCTTATCTCCTAACCGCACCCCCTCCCGACCGTTTCTCTCCCGGACGAGCCTTGCATAACACCCCTCGCAGATCTTCGCCTGCGCCTCCCGCGACCGGTAGGCCACTTTTCCCCGGTCACAGATATCACGCCAGCCAGGTTCCGCCTTCACCCGTTCAAACGCCCCCGGGTCGAGCACCCCCGGGAGCGGTTGAACCCGGCTATACTGCACCCCCGCCGAGATATCCGGTATGCCCACGCCCGCCACCACCCCGCCGGCCCGCGAGCGCTGATCGTGGAAACCTCCCGCTCCTCGCCGGCCTTCGGCGACCGGCAACCGAGAGCGAACCCGAAACGCCGGCCCCCCCGGGAGGAGGGGCACATGCCCACGTTCACCCCGCACGCCGCCCGGATAAATAAAACCTCCCCCCCAGGTCACTCTATGCATCATTCGCTGCGCCACGACCAGACTCTCTTTCGGGATATCGGCATCTTCGATCCCACCTACCCCCCGCTCCACCTCGCCCACCGCGATGCCAGGAACTCGCCTTCCTCATCAACCCCGCCCTCCGGGGGGGAACCCCGGGAAATGCCGTCCTCCGTGGCCCCCCGGGGACCGGAAAGACCACCACCGTCCACACGGTCTTTGCCGGGGTTGAGAAGGCCACCCGGCAGGTCGTCCCGGTCTACGTCAACTGCCGGCAGAACCATACCCTGTCTGCGGTCTACCGCTGCATCGCTCCTCGGCTATACCCCTCCCTCCCGCCACCTCGACGACGTCAGGGAGGGCATCGCCGCCCGGATCCGCGAGACGGACACAACCCTCCTGGTCTGCCTGGACGATGCCAACTACCTCATCGCCGCAGGCACCTACAGCATCCTCCTCTACCACCTCCTCCGGCTCTATGAGCGATGGGACGACATCCGGGGCGCCGGCGTCTTTGCGGTCACGAGCGATCTGGGCCTGAACCTCTACGCGGAGACCGACGGGCCGGTGCGGTCGGTCTTCCATCCCACCGAGGTCACCTTCATGTCGTATGCGGCGAGCGAGATCCGCGATATCCTCGGCGACCGCATACGGCAGGGGCTCTACCCCGGAGTGGTGCCGGCAGCGGTCCTCGACCTCGTCGCGAGGTTGACCGCCGATGCCGGAGACGCCAGGGTGGGGCTCGACCTGGTCCGGGCCGCTGCTTGCGGACTCGGGGAACGAGGCGCACCTCCTCTACCGGATCGATCTCGAAAACGACGAGGCGGCGTGGTGAAAGGGTGTCTTACGACCCTCG
>JAGVUK010000221.1 GCA_019136335.1 Methanomicrobiales archaeon | reverse complement strand
ACAGGGAGGGGCGGGGCCGACCGTGCAAGGTCCATGATCCCGGGGAGATCGCAGGTCTCCTCCACCACCGCCCCGAACCCTCCAAGCGCCCGGGTCTCGGCCGCCATCTCGAGCCCGAGGTGCCGGCTTCCGACCGCGAGGTCTTTCCTCCGCGGGACCCCCCCGCAGACCGGGAGGCTCTGCGTGGCCTCGATCATGGCCAGGTGGCGGGCGCTCCCGACCCGGTTGAAGATGACCCCGGCGACCCTGACCTCCGGGTCAAACCCCGCATACCCGAGGGCCATTGCATGCACGCTCCGTGACGCGCCCCCGGCGTCCACCACGAGGAGAACCGGCGCGTCGAGGACCTTCGCGACGTGGGCGGTGCTCGCGGTATCGCTCCCTTCGAGCCCGTCGTAGAGCCCCATCGCACCCTCGACGACGGCGACGTCGGCTCCAGCGGAGGCACGGACGAACGTCTCCCGCACGCCCGCCTCCCCCATCATGAACGGGTCGAGGTTGCGCGACGCCCTGCCGCAGATGGCCGAGTGGTGCGTGGGGTCGATGAAGTCCGGGCCTACCTTGAAGGGCTGGACGGTAAGCCCCCGGGCGGCGAGCGCCGCCATCAGGCCGCTTGCAAGCGTAGTCTTGCCGCAGCCGCTGTGGGTTCCGGCGACGACAATTCGTGGAATCGGGCGCATAACGTTCCAGTAGTGTTGAATACCGCAGGAGATAAATATGACCTGAGATAACCTCGATATATCAGATTCATTTGTATTAATACAAGTTAATTTGGATGACACGCCTGCACGGCGGTCTCCGGGTGGATATCATGCACATCATGGAAGGATTCTTACCAAGTCCCTGGTGGCAGGTCTGGTTTCTCGTCTCCCTGCCCTTCATCATCATAGGACTCTACCAGGTAAACAGGCTCGTACAGGAAAAACGAGAAGCCCTGCCGCTCCTTGCGGTCGCAGGCGCGTTCGTCTTCGTCCTCTCCTCGCTCAAACTCCCGTCGTTCAACGGGAGCTGCTCCCACCCCACGGGGACGGGGCTCGGGGCCATTCTCTTCGGTCCCTGTATCGCCGCCGTCCTCGGGCTGATCGTCCTCGTCTTCCAGGCGGTCTTCCTCGCGCACGGCGGGCTCACCACCCTCGGGGCGAACGTCTTCTCGATGGGGATCGCGGGTCCGGCCGTCGCCTACCTCATCTATAAGGCCGGGACCCGCGTGGGCGCAAACACCTACGCGACGGTCTTTGTCGCCGCAGCCCTCGCCGATCTCACCACCTACATCGTCACCTCGGTCCAGCTCGCGCTCGCGTTCCCCGGGACCGCCGGGTTCCTCGGGGCGTTCTTGACCTTCGCCGGGATCTTCGCCGCCACTCAGGTCCCGCTCGCCATCATCGAGGGCGCGGTCATCATGCTGGTCTTCAAGTACATCGTCCAGCTCAAACCCGAGATCCTCACCCGCTTAAACCTCCTCTCCGAGAGCGCTGTCAGGAAACTCCGGGAGGCCTCGGCGTGAAGTACGGCATGGAGCTTGCGGTCGCCGCGCTCATCCTCGTCTTTGCCGCCGTCTTCCTCTTCCAGGACGCCGCGATCCGCGCCTCCGGGGAGGAGGCCTGGGGCGGGGCCGACGGCGCCGCCGCAGAACTCATCGAGTCTTCCGGCTACGAGCCCTGGATCGATCCCTTCTGGGAACCCCCGAGCGGTGAGATCGAGTCGCTCCTCTTCGCCCTGCAGGCCGCCATCGGCGCGATAGTCATCGGTTACATCTTCGGCTACTGGCAGGGCAGCAGGAAAACCGCCTGATTTTTTTTGTCATCCGCTAAACCAGATGGGAGGATGGGACCACAGTGTACGAGATGCTTGAAGATTTTGCCCAGACGAACGATCTCGGGGGGACCAGCCCCGGCCTCAAACTCTTCCTTGGGCTCGCAAGCATCCTCCTCTGCGTCTCGTCGCCCGGTCCCGCCGCCCCCCTGCTGGTCGCGGCCTCGATGAGCGCCGCCATCCTCGCCCTCGCCCGCATCCCCCCTCGGGTCTACGCCCGCCTTCTCCTCGTCCCGGTCTCGTTTGCGGTGATGAGCATCGCCGTGGTCCTCTTCGTCACCGGGAGCGGGGCGGTCCTTCTCGAGGTCCCCGGCCTTCCCCTCGTCGTCACGGCCGGCGGCGTGAACCTCGCCGTCCTCCTCCTCGCGCGGGTCGCCGGCGGCATGTGCTCGCTCTACTTCATCGCGCTCACGACACCGATGACCGAGGTCTTTGAGATCCTCCGGAGGCTCCGGGTGCCCGCCGTCTTCATCGATCTTGCCATGCTCACCTACCGGTTCATCTTCATCCTCATCGAGGAGGCCGGCCAGATCTACCGCTCGCAGGTGATGCGCCTCGGGTACGGCCGGTTCCGGGAGTCGGTGCAGTCGTTCGGGATGCTTTCGGGAGCGCTCTTCCTCCGGACCTGGGAGAGCGGCGAAGCCCTCGTGCTTGCGATGGACGCACGCTGCTACGACGGCAGGCTCGGTATCCCCGGAGAATCCCGGCCGGTCTCTATCTTCGCACTCGCGGCGGCCTTGCTCTACATCGGGGCCGTGCTCGCGGTATCGCTCAAGACCTGAGGTCTGCTGCTCATATGACACCACTGCTCGAAACCGATAACGTCACCTACACCTACCCAAACGGCCCTGTCGCCCTTGCCGGGGTGAGCGTCCGGATCGCTCGCGGATCGAAGACCGCCCTTGTCGGCCCGAACGGCGCCGGGAAGTCGACGCTTCTGTTGATGCTCAACGGCATGCTCCGGCCCGCCTCAGGCGAGGTCAGGTTCGAAGGCCGGCCGCTCGCCTACGATAACCGAAGTCTCCGGGACCTCCGCCGCCGGGTCGGGTTCGTCTTCCAGAACCCCGACGTCCAGATCATCGCCCCGACGGTCGAACAGGACGTGGCCTTCGGTCCGGTGAACCTCGGCCTCCCCCCCGACGCCGTCCGGCAGGCGGTCAGGAATGCGCTCGGCTACGTCGGGCTCCGGGGCTACGAGAAGCGGCCGCCCCACCACCTCTCGGGCGGGGAGAAGAAACGGGTCGCCATCGCCGGGATCCTCGCGATGGAGCCTGCGGTCCTCGTCTTCGACGAACCGACCAGCTCCCTCGACCCCGCGAGTTCCGAGGAGGTCATGGAACTCCTCGACGAACTCGCTTCCGGCGGCCGGACGGTGCTCATATCCACGCACGACGTCGAGCTCGCCTACCGCTGGGCCGACTCGGTCATCCTCATGGAACGGGGGAGCGTCCTCGCCCGGGGCCCGCCGGAGGAGGTCTTCTCGGACCACAACCTCCTTGCGGCCGCCCGCTTAAAACCGCCGGCCCTGCTCGACCTCTACAACGAGCTCGGTCTTCGAGGCGTCATCGCTCCAGATGTTCCCCCAAAAAGCGTGCTTGAGTTCACCGACCGGATCGAGCGGGCGATGCACGGTCACGCCCCGACCCGGGAAGAACCCGGGATGATCTATCTCTGCGACGCCGACCGGATCGGCGGCGCCGGGGTCCGGGCGCTCGTGGAGCAGGGCGCGGTCGAGCATGTCGGGGCGATGGGCACCCGCGCCAAGGAGTTCGCGAACAGGGAGCGG
>JAGVUK010000262.1 GCA_019136335.1 Methanomicrobiales archaeon | reverse complement strand
GCCGCCGTAGGTGATCTCGATCGACTCAAGGCGCCCCTCGATGAGCTGGATGAGGAGGCGGCCCATCTTCTGCGCGAGCACCGCATAGGGCTCGACCAGCGCCTGCTGCTCCGCGGGCACCATCGGCGCGTTCACCACGTACTTCGCCGGGCCGCCCGAAAGGACGCTGATGCACTGGTTCGCCACCGATATGGCGACGTTCTTCTGCGCCTCGACCGTGCTCGCCCCGAGATGCGGCGTCACGATCACGCGGTCCAGCCCCATGAGCGGAGAGTCCGTCGGCGGTTCCGACTCGAAGACGTCCAGCGCCGCGCCGGCGATCTTGCCGCTCGCAATCCCGTCCGCGAGCGCTTTCTCGTCGATGATCCCGCCGCGGGCGCAGTTGATCAGCCGCACCCCGTCCTTCATCGTGGCAATGGACTTCGCGTTGACGACGTGGCGCGTCTCCTTGATCAGCGGCGTGTGGACCGTGATGACGTCCGCCCGCCGGAAGAGGTCGTCGAGCGAGACCAGTTCGACGCCGATCTTTGCCGCCCTCTCCTTGCTGATGAAGGGGTCGTAGGCGATGCACTTCATCTCCATCGCCCGTGCCCGCTTCGCCACCTCGTTACCTATCCGCCCGAGCCCCACGATGCCGAGGACCTTGTCGTTCAACTCGATCCCCATGAACTTCGATCGTTTCCATTCGCCCTTCTTCAAGGACGCGTTCGCCTGGGGGATATTGCGCGCAAGCGAGAGCATCATCGCCATCGTATGCTCCGTGGCCGCCAGGGTATTGCCTTCCGGAGCGTTCGCGACGATGATGCCCCTGCGTGTCGCCGCCTCGGTATCGATATTGTCGACCCCGGCGCCGGCACGGCCGATGAATTTCAGTTTCGCTCCCGCGTCGATGACCCGCGCCGTCACCTCGGTGCCCGAGCGCACCAGCAGGGCATCATAGTCCCCGATAGCGCGAACGAGCTCATCCTCGGTCAACCCGGTGTTGACATCCACGTCGCAGAACTCCTTGAGGATGTCAATCCCTTCCTCTGCCAGCGGGTCGCTGACCAGCACTCTATATTTCACAGTTCAACCCATATCTGATTCGACATCATGTGTATTGATGCTTTTTCCTCCGAAATCTTTTATGTAATGGTGAGAAGTATATGTGTGGTGCGAGAATGAAGGAAATGCCCAACATTCTGTGGCTCGAAGAAATAAAAAAGGAAGATATCCCCTCCGTAGGCGGAAAGGGGGCATCTCTTGGTGAGATGACGGCAATCGGTCTTCCCGTGCCGAAAGCATTTGTGGTGACCGCGCAGGCGTTCCGCAAGTTCCTTGTCGAGACCGGGATCGAGGAGACGCTCTTCCGGCGGTTGGAGCGCCTCGACGTCGACGACAACGGAGCGCTGGAGTCCGTCTCCCGTGACGCGCAGGACCTCGTCCTGAGCGTCGAGATCCCCGACCATATCCGCGAGGAGATCACCGATGCATACGCCCGGATGGGGGCGAACGGGACGGTCGTCGCCGTCCGTTCGAGCGCCACCGCCGAAGACCTGCCGGAGGCCAGTTTCGCCGGCCAGCAGGAGACTTTTCTCAATATCCTTGGTGACGAAGACCTCGTCGACGCAGTCCAGCGGTGCTGGGCCTCCCTGTACGGCGCGCGTGCCGTCTACTACCGGGCCAAGCAGGGGTTCGACGACCGGAGCGTAAACATCGCCGTCGTCGTGCAGGAACTCATCAGGTCGGAGAAGTCCGGCGTCATGTTCACCTCCCACCCCGTCACCGGCGAACCCCTGACCATCATCGAGGGGTCCTGGGGGCTCGGAGAAGCCGTCGTCTCGGGCAGCGTCTCGCCCGACAACTACGTCTTTGACCTGCGCTCGGAGCGGGTGGTCGACCGCCTGATCGCCGAGAAAGAGATCATGATCGTGCCGGAGGGAGAGCACGGGACGAAGGTCGTCAAACTCTCCGAGAAACAGCGCACTGCCCCGGTCCTCTCCGACGCCGAGGTGGCGCGCCTCGCGACGCTCGGCAGGATCGCCGAGAGCCACTACGGCGTCCCGCAGGACATCGAGTGGGCGATCGTCGGCGGCGACGTCTTCATCCTCCAGTCGAGGCCGATCACGACGATCCGGCGGCCCGAGATCCCGCGCCCCGGGGCCGGACCCGGCGCGCGACGTCAAGGACACGAGCGCCGTCAAGGAAGGCGACATCCTGGTCACGAAGATGACCAACCCCGACATGGTGCCGGCGATGCGGCGGGTCAGCGCCATCGTCACCGACGAAGGCGGCATGACCTGCCACGCGGCCATCGTGAGCCGGGAACTCGGGACGCCTGCGGTCGTCGGGACCAAGAAGGCGACGAAGGTGCTCCAGGACGGGCAGGTCATCACCGTCGACGGGGAGAAAGGCACCATCTACGAGGGAGCGGTTGCGGCCCCGGCCCCGGCACCGGCAGCCGCGACGGTGGCGGCAGCGCCCGCCCCGGTCATCACCGGCACGCTCGTCAAGGTGAACGTCTCCCTCCCCGAGGCCGCAAAGCGGGCCGCCGCAACCGGCGCCGACGGAGTCGGCCTCCTCCGGATCGAGCACCTCATTCTCGGGCTGAACAAGACCCCGGGCTGGTACGTCGAGCACGGCAGGGAGGAAGAGTTCATCAGCGAACTCTACGGCGGCATCAAGACGGTGCTCGATGCTTTTTCGGGAAAACCTGTCTGGGTCCGGACGCTCGACGCCCCGACCGACGAGTTCCGGAACATGGAGGGCGGGGAAGAGGAGCCGATCGAGCACAACCCGATGCTCGGGTGGCGCGGGATCCGCCGGGACCTCAGGAGCCCCGACCAGTTCCGCCTGCAGGTCGAGGCGTTCAAGAGACTCTGGGCCGCGGGTTACAGCAACCTCGGCGTGATGTTCCCGATGGTCAACCATCCCGGCGAGTTCGTCCGGGCCCGGGCAATGATGAAAGACTGGGGGGTCGACGTGGAGAACGCAACCCTCGGCGTCATGATCGAGATCCCGAGCAGCGCCATCCTTATCGAGGACTTCATCAGGGCCGGGATCCGGTTCGCCTCGTTCGGGACGAACGACCTCGTCCAGTACACGCTCGCCATCGACCGGAACAACGAGCACGTCGCTGACATGTACGAGCCCGAGCACCCCGCCGTGCTCCGGCTGATCGATTACGCGATCAAAGCCTGCCGCGAGCACGACATCGAGTGCTCCATATGCGGGCAGGCCGGCTCCGACCCCGATATGGTTGCATGGCTCGTCGGGCACGGCATCACCAGCGTCTCCGCAAACATCGATGCCGTCCCGCGCATCCGTGAGGCCGTTGCGCGCAAAGAGCGGCAGATTCTGTTAGATGCGGCGAGAAGAAATGCGTGAGCAGGGATGCCCCGAGGGAGACCTCTTCTCCTTCCTTTCATCGCAGCGAGAGAAGGATCTCGGCTACCGGAACATCTTAAGTTCGATGTGCACGCCGCCCCACCCGGTCGCGGCCCGGGCGCATGCCATGTTCCTTGAGACCAACCTCGGCGACCCCGGGCTCTTCCCCGGGACGGCGGAACTTGAGGAACTCCTCGTCCGGAGGCTCGGTGCGCTGATGCACCACCCGAAAGCCGGGGGATATGCGACGAGCGGCGGGACGGAGTCGAACATCCAGGCGTTCCGGATAGCAAAGAAGCAAAAGCCGGTGGAGTTCCCAAACGTCGTGGTCCCGGCGTCGAGCCACTTCTCGTTCCAGAAGGCCTGCGATATCCTCGGGCTCGAGATACGGACGGCCCCGCTCGACGCCCGATTCCGGGTGGACGCGGAGGCGGTCGAGGCTCTCGTGGACAGGAACACGGTCTGTATCGTCGGGATTGCCGGGACGACGGAGTACGGGGTGGTCGACCCCATCGCCCGCCTCGCCGATGTGGCCCTTGACCGGGACATCTTCTTCCACGTCGACGCCGCGTTCGGCGGGATGGTGGTGCCGTTCCTCGACCGGCCGATCCCGTTCGACTTCCGGCTCCCCGGGGTCGACTCCATCTCCGTCGACCCCCACAAGATGGGGATGAGCACCATCCCGGCCGGCTGTCTCCTCGCCCGCAACCCGGAGTGCTTCTCGTGTCTCAACGTTGATACGCCCTACCTGACGGTGAAGCGGGAGTGCACCCTTGCCGGCACCCGGCCCGGGGCGTCGGTGGCCGCCGCGTTTGCGGTCCTCGAGTACCTGGGGATGGACGGCATGCGGGCGGTGGTCGCCGGGTGTATGGAGAACACTCGACGGCTGATCGAGGGGATGGAGACGCTCGGCTACGAACGGGCGGTGACCCCGGACGTCAACGTGGCGACGTTCTCCTGCGGCCGTGCGCCGGAGGGGTGGCGGGTCTCGACGACCCGGGCCGGGCATATGCGGATCGTCTGTATGCCCCACGTCACCCGCGACGTGATAGAAGCGTTTCTCGGAGATATGAGTGATATGCATGCTTGAACGCCTGATACATTCGCTGGAAACCTCCCCGGTCATGAAGCGCGGGGAGTACAACTACTTCATCCACCCGATCACCGACGGAGTGCCGCTCGTCGAGCCCGCGCTCCTCCGTGAGGTCGCGTGCGCCATGGTGCGGATCCTCGACCTTGCGGGCGTCGACAAGATCGTCGTCTGCGAGGCGATGGGCATCCACATCGGCGTCGCCTTCTCGATGATGACCGACATCCCGCTCGTGGTCGTCAGGAAACGGTCCTACAACCTCCCCGGGGAGGTTGCGGTCCACCAGACCACGGGCTACTCGAAGGGCGAACTCTACTTAAACGGCGTTGGTGCGGGCGACCGGGTCGTGATCATCGACGACGTCTGCAGCACCGGGGGGACGCTACGCGCCCTTATCAGCGCGCTCGGGCAGGTGGGTGCCGATATCGCCGACATATGCGTGGTCATCGGCCGGGGCGACGCTGATATCGGCCGGCCGCTCAAGACCCTGGTCAAGATCGAGGTCTCCGAGGACCGGGTGCGTGTCGTTGATACCTGTCTCTGACCTCGTCGTGAAACTCCACGAGCGCGCTGTACGGTCCGTCGCTCTCCAGTTCCCCGCCGGGCTCGCGCGACAGGCGCCACAGGTAGCCGCCGCCCTCCGCGACGCGGGGTTCTTCGTGGTCGTCAGCGGCGACCCCTGTTACGGGGCCTGCGATCTCGCGCTCGACACCCTTCTGCATGCTGACGTCCTGGTCCATTTCGGCCATGCGCCGGTCGAGGACCGCCCGGATGTCATCTACGAGCCTGTCCAGTTCGACTTCGACGTGAACGCCCTTGAGGCAGCCCTGCCGCTCCTCCGCACCCGCCGGATCGGTCTCGTCACGACCGTCCAGCACGTCCACCTGCTCAGCGCGATGGCGGCCTACCTCCGCGAGCGCGGGATCGAGGCGGTCGTCGCGCCCGGCGACGGGCGCACACCGCTCGTGGGGCAGGTGCTCGGGTGCAACTTCGCCGCCGCGCGGGCGACGGGCGCAGACGAGATCCTCTTTGTCGGGACCGGGGTCTTTCACCCCATCGGCATCCAGCTTGCGACCCGTTCAAGGGTGGTGGCGCTCGACCCTTACACCCGAAAAGCGCAGGAGGTTGACGCCGACCGCCTGGTCCGCCGCCGTGCCGCGGTGATGGCGAAGGCAGAGGGCGCTGAGAGTTTCGGGATCATCGTCAGCACAAAGAGCGGGCAGCAGCGGATGGGGCTTGCCCGGCGGCTTGTCGCCCTCTCCGACCGGGCGGTGCTGGTCATGATGCGCGAGGTTTCGCCCGGCGAGCTCCTCGACCTCGGCTTTGCG
>JAGVUK010000253.1 GCA_019136335.1 Methanomicrobiales archaeon | reverse complement strand
TGGCACCTACTGGGTCCTTCGTCCGGACCTCCACCGGCGGCTAATGGCACCAGGCCACCCCGATCGGGATCGGCGGATCGACTGGGAAGCGGCGAAGACCCGGGTGCTCAGCGTACTGCGGCAGCGGGCCGGCCGTGGGGAGATGGGTCTGTCTAATGCTGAGGTCAGGCAGATCACTCACCTGGACAGATATCAGGTAGTCCGGCTGATGCAGCAGCTCCAGGGGGAAGAACCGCAGATCAGTCTTGAGGGGAAGGGAAGGGGAAGCAGGTATGTCTACCGGAGATAGAATCGAATGTGATAGAAATATGATTGTCACATTCCTGTCACATTCTCCGATCCGAAATGTGGCGAGATTGTGAAGTCATCATTTTATGGCATTCCTTCGATCATCCTTGCCCGCCGGCCTCCTTCACCCCCCGCCCAGCACCCTCACCAGCACCGCCCACGACCCCGCCGGCCCCGGCGCTGATCGCTGAACCCCGCCGCTCCTCGCCGGCCTTCTCCGCGCGCCACCCCTCCAGCGCCCGGAGCCGGGCTTCAAACCCCTCGTCCTGCGCCTCCATCCGCGCGAGCATCTTGCAGATCCACTTCACGTCCCGGTTCGTCTCGTAAGACCGAGCTCCCGGGTGGTCTTCTCCTCGGTCATCCAGGTAACCCTCCTGGAGAAGACTATGATGCAGAAAACAAAAAACCTGACCGTAATGCTTATATTCCAGAATCAGGGCCCAATCCAGGCTCCCCGATAAAGTCAGACTGATATCCCCCCGCGCCAACCGTATGATCGTCTGTCAATTCCCGGGAAGAGGCAGCAGGCACACCCCCCCAGGGGTTGTGCAGGAGAACACACCCATGGCAGACTTCGTACTGAAGACCGTGAACAAATCGGCGGTCCGGGACCTCGCTGTCCCCATCGCCGACGTAACGTCGTTTAACAGCCTCATCGAGATGGTCATCGCCGACAACCCCTTCGGGTGCGTCGGGTATACCGACCCTGACGGCCAGCCTGTCGCCGCCGTCATCCGGAACCGCGAGCACTACACCGCGAAGGTGGAGTTCGTCAACGGAGGCAAGAAGGTCGGGGCCGTCTCCCTGCAGTCCCCCTCGATCGCCGCGTTCAACGCGAACGCGAGCGAGGTCCTCGCGAACACCGCCCTCGCGACCGCGATGGGCGGCGAGGCCCAGCGCAACGAGGACGGCGAGTCCTACTACTGTCAGCTCAAGTGCCACGACCCGTCCAGTGACGACTACTACGTCACCTTCACCCGGAAGACCGTCCGGATCTCGTCCTACCAGGACGACGCGATCAAGACCACCGTCGAGGCCTGGGCCGACGACATCCCCGCTCTGGCGTGAGAGGGGGACTTCATCCCCCTTTCACTTTCGCGCCGCGCACGGCCACCCCTTATCACCATCCTCCTCCCCAGTTCCTTCTATGACACACTCCCCCCTCCTCCGGAGCGACCAGACCCTCTTCAGAGAACCCGACGCCTTCGAGCACACCTTCGTCCCCGACCACCTCCACCACCGCGATGCCAGGAACTTGCCTTCCTCATCAGCCCGGCCCTCCGGGGCGGGACCCCGATGAACGCCGTCCTCCGCGGCCCCCCCGGGACCGGGAAAGACCACCACCGCCCGCCGGCTTTTTGCCGAGATCGAGGAGACGACACAGCAGATCGCCCCCGTGTACATCAACTGCAAGCAGCACCGGACGCCGTTCGCCGTCTTTGCGTGCATCTTTGAGGTGGTCGTCGGCTATACGCCTCCCTCGACCGGCAAGCACATCGACGAGGTCGTGCGGCTGGCGGCCAAACGTCTCAGCGAACGGGATGCCGCGCTCCTCGTCTGCCTGGATGATGCCAACTACCTCCACGAGAGCTGTCCATTCTCGTCGGCCCACCAGGACGGCGCCTTCGCCATCCAGTTCGCAAACGGCGCCATCTTCGCCGGCTGTCACCACGCCAGTTGCGGCGGCGGCGCCCAGCGCTGGCCGGAACTCCGGGGGCTGTATGAGAAGAAGGTGCGCAAGTCAGGGGGGAAGGCGCCGCGGGAGAAGGAGCAGGAGGAGAAGACAACCTCTCCCCCTCCCGCCGACGAGCACCGGGAGCGGGCCTTAACGATCCTCAAGACCGGCGACCCGCTCGCGTTCATCCTCGACACCTTCAACAAGAGCCACGTCGGGGGCCGGACCGTCGCGGAGTGTCTCGCGATGTCCCTTGCTTCGCAATCGGTCGAGAGCATGGGGGTCGAGATCTTCGCCGTCCGGCAGCTCCAGAGCGCCCTCGGCCTCTCCTACTACCAGACCCGGCGGCTCCTCAACGGCTACGTCAGCCGGGGGACACTCTACTCCGGCCTCCTGGAGAAGTGCCCGGCGATCAGCCTCTACGACGCCACCGTGACAGAGAACAACGAGTACGGGGTCACGGTCCGCCGCCGGGAACAATACTTCACGTTCGATCATGAGGTCTACCGGGCCTGGGGCGGGGGAGCCTCTGTCTGGCTGGACAACGACCGGACGAGTGGCAGCAGTGCAGCAGATGTACAGCATATGTACAGCAACTGCTGCCAACAAGAGATCGGCCGGAACGAGGAAGATTCCGGGAACGAAGGTCAGGATCCTGATATAGATCGATCTCTGTACGTACATGTACAGCAGAATGAGAGAACGGAGAGCACGGGCGAGGATACTGCCAGTGGCGACCTGGGTGCCTGCGTTTTCCGCACTGCTGTACATGAGCCGGCCAATCCCTCACATCGGGGCGAAAAAACAGATTCCGGCTCAAATGTGGCTGCACTCATTGGCAGCACCTGCTGTACATATGCTGCCAGCGCTGCCAACATCAACCCCGCCGACTACATCGCCCTCCCGGTGAAGAAGGACGACCCCGAGCCCACGTCTGCGGGCGGCGGCCGATATCCTCCATTAAACGCGGCGGCGAGAAGAAGTACCTCTGCTACGACTGCCTCAAAGCGGCAAAACGGTCAAGAGTGCAACCGCTCCCCGGGGTCCTCGACCACCGGACATTCGAGCGGATGAATGTCGACCTCGGCCGGTGCGACATCTGCAGGGAGAAGAGAGCGGTCTACCGCTCGCGGGAGGCAAAGGTCTGCGAAGGCTGCTACGCCCGGCTCGTCCGGGAGTGGAACGGACGGGCGGGGGTGCGGTGATCCGGTAGAGCGGAAGATGCCTCACCAGAGAGGCTCAAAGGCGGATGAGCGAGCCGGAGGGCCCCAAAAGTTGGTGAAGGGCTGTTGAGAATCCGTCAACTGGATACTCCACCGGGTGTTACACTATAGTAACAGTATACCCTGCGGTTATGGCGGGCGGGGTATATCCCCGCAGGGACCATGAGAGTATCCTGGCCCGTGGTACCCAAAATGGGCATGCCGGCGCGGGGTACGGCATCCGGATCCCATACGATGATCGCGACCGCCACTTCCCGAGGAACCGGGGCTCAGTGGAGGTCGTGTTCGATGATGACGTCGTGGTGTTGTACTAAAGAGTATCCGGCTTCGTTCCGGCGACCGAATGGCGAAGCTGCCGGAGAGTACCGCTCCAGCAGCAATCTTTTTCCGTCGACAGTACGTATGTCATAGATGCCATGAATGCCACAAAGCGCATCATTGTCAGGGA
>JAGVUK010000297.1 GCA_019136335.1 Methanomicrobiales archaeon | reverse complement strand
CGGACCTCTTGAGGATGCAGGAAGATCCGGTTGGCAACGAGCCATTGAACAACAGCTGCCTTCCACGCGGAGCGTGACGGCCCCGGTGCGGCCCCGTTCGCAACGATAAAGTCTCGAAGGTCGTCGGCGTAATCCCCCTCGTCTCTCCCCTCATTGAGGTATTCGAGGGCTAAGCGGTTGTAGAACTCCATATCAAGGGGTGCGTTCTTCCCAAGCGAACCGTCCGGGTCCACCCGGCGGGATTCGGGGATATCGTTGATGAAATTGAGGAATTTTGCGAGTGCACCCCGATAGAGTCGTTGTGTGTTCGGAGAGTTGTATTGTCGCAGAAATTTCGCAATGTCTTTTTTCCGATTATTTCTTAATTTTGGATCCATTACGCTCACCCTAAGCCCTTATGTGGCTTTTGAGGTGATAAAGATTTTGTCTTGAATGACATCATAGGGTTTGAATAACCCTGCATATCGCCTGGTCGCTCATGGTGCTTGCCGCCGTCGTCTATGATAGAAAGGCGCTCCTCGCCCTTGCCGTCCTCTGGCACGCCGCCGTGGATGCCTCCGCCGTCTACCTGGCCGGGACACAGGGGATTCTCATAACCGAGACGGTGATATTCGCCTTTGCGGTGCTCGGCCTTGCGTATATCCTCATGGAGTGGCGGCGGATCTCCACGCGTGCAGGTATCCCCGGCGTTCGAGCGGTTTTCCATCCGCGAGCACCACCCGCTCCGGGATGACCTCGCCGATGACGTGCGCCTCGACCCCGAGGACCGGGAGAATGCTGGCGGGAGCAGCGAAGAGGAGTTCAAAGTCCCCCCCGCCGTAGAGCGCGAGTTCCCGGGCCTCGTCCTCCGGGACACCGGCCGGGAGCGGGAGACGGGCGGTGTCGACGGCAAACCCGCAGTCGTTCACCGCGAGAAGGTCATAGAGCGAGAGCGCAAGGCCGTCGGAGATGTCCATCATCGCCGAGACCCCGGCACGGCCGAGGCTCTCGCCCTCGGCTACCCGTGGCTGCGGCTCGAGGAGTTCCCTCCTGTGCCGGTCGTAGCCGGCGAGAGCGGCCTCTGCCTCCCCGAGCGGCCCGGTGACCGCAATGACGTCCCCCGGCCGTGCCCCCCGCCGCCTGACCAGGTGCTCCGGGGTGACGGTCCCTAGCCCCGTGCTCACGAGTGTCAGTTCCCGGTGGGCGTCGAGATCCCCGCCCACGAGCTCGGCGCCGAACGCCATGCAGCAGTCCCGGGCGCCCACCATGATCCCCGGGAGGCGTTCCGGCTTATCAAGGCCGACCGCGAGGAGGACCTGCCCCGGCGCTGCGCCCATGCTCGCGATATCCGAGAGCGTGACCGCCACTGCCATCCAGCCCACCTGCCAATCGGTCATCCCCGCCGGAAAGTCGGTCGTCTCGTGGAGCATATCGGTGCTTGCAACCATCAGGAGATCCCCGCAGGGGATGACGGCGCAGTCGTCTCGAAGGCGCTCCGGGTCGATGATCGTCCCGATCAGCCGGTGCAGGCTCCGCTCATCCACCGCGGCGCACCTCCTTCTCCCGCTCGCTCCGGTACTCCTTGAAGAGGTACTCGACCCGCTCGGCCTCCTGCTCCCGCCGGTACTCCTTCTGCTCCTCCTCCCACTCCCCGAGCGCCTCCTCGACAGCCCCGGTCTTTGCCGCACCGGTCCTGCCCCGGATATCCGGTCCGACGGCGCCGGCCGGGAGCAGGGGGAGACCGGCTTCCCGGGCGACCCGGACAAGGTGCGGGTCGGGAGGCTCCCCGCCGACGACCAGCGCCCGCACCCCCGTCCCCGCAAGGTCCTTCACCACGCCCCGCCCCCAGCCGTGAGCCCGGGGAACGTAGAGTATATCACCCGCGGAGATGCCGACCCCCTCCTGGAGGGCCCGGACTCCATCCCGGGTGAGGGAGTCGAGCACCTTGAGCGGGGTGTAGTCCTCGGAGACTTCGATCTTTGCGACGGCCTGCATCCGTTCAAGGCGTTTCTTCAGCCGCCGAGACCGCCGCCGCTCGCCGCGGAGCTGCTCGCGCAGGCCCTCGATGGTCGCGTCTTTCGTCGCGAGTTCCGCATCCCGCCGGACTTTCCGCTCGGTCGCGGAGCGTGCCCGCCGCAGGTCCTGCCGCAGCCGCTCCACCTCCCGGTCGCGTTCCCGGAGGTCTTCCTGCAGTTCCTGGACATAACTCCTGAGCCGCTTCACCATACCGTCGAGCGCCATCACCCGCTCGTCCTCGACCGGCCGCTCCGGGACCGCTGCCGCCGGTTCGGCCTCCTTCGGGGCTGCCGGGGCTCCCTGCAGGTCCGCGAGGACCGCATCGAGCGACTGACCCCGGAGCACCCGCGCCCGCACCTCGTCGAGGTCGACTCCCGGCCGCACCCGTTTTGCGATATTCCGGAACTTGTTCTGGAGGCTCCGGTAGGCGTCCAGTGCCGCCGAGAGGGCGTCGCGCTCGTGGTCGTTCGTGTACGAGAACCGGGCGGTCAGGTCGTACTTCGCCTCCACCGGGAGCGACTGCTTCGGGGTGTAGGGGATGGCGTTGAACGCCCGGCGTATCTTCTCGACCGAGTAGGGCATCTGCTGGACATCCGAGGCGATGATGAGCGGTTTTCCGGCGCCGTAGAGTTCCTCGACGATGTCGGACATCGTCATCTGGCGGGAGCTTGTGAGGAGGACCAGGTTGCCGTCGAGGTCAACGGCGGCGATGCCGGTCGTCGTCCCCGGGTCGAGCCCGACGATCAGGTAGCGAGGGCGGCTGGAAAGAGGTTCGAACCGAATCCGGTCGAGTTCTCTCCCGGCCACCCGGACCTGGACGTCGGCGCCCCGGGAGGAGTGAACCGGCACTCTGTCCCGGGGTGCGACGACCCGGAAAAGAACCCGTGAGAACCCGCCGAAGGCCTTCGTCTCCTTCTTCTCGTAGTCAAGGCCGGCGCCCCTGAGCCGGGCCTCGATCTCCCGGCCCTTCTGCATCACGCCACCGTGGATCTTCCTCGCATACCGGTTCTGGCTCCACCCGCCCCGCCCGGGCGACCGGTGCCTGCTCACCACGATGTCGGTGGTGTTCTCAAACGCGATCACCTCGACACCCGCCCCGAGGGAGGCCACCTGGGCGGTGGTCCGGGCCTCGGCGTAGGGATCGAACTTGTTGAAACTGATGTTGTAGCGGGCGGCTACCTTCCCGAGGCTCTCCTTCTTCTCGCCGCCGGTCACCTGGACGAGTTTCGTCGAGGGCGGGAGCGCCTGCAGGAAGGCGTGGAGTTCGTGCTGGTCGGCGGCGATCTCCTGGAGGCTGTCCACCGCGAGGATGTCGGGCTCTTCGCTCGCGAGGATGCGCTGGAGCCGGAAACCAGTGACCTCCTCGACGCCCGCGACTTCGCCGTCCTCCACCCGGGCGAGGGCGTAGACGGGCCGCCGGGTGCGGGAACGGACCGAGCCTTTGATGATGTCGATCCCGAAGACCCTCACTCCACCACCCGTGCCAGTGCTTCGTCGAAGGCGTATTCGAGGCCGTATTTCCGTTTGAAGTACTGGAGGATGTTCTCGATGTCCCGTGCCAGGATCTCGCCGGCGTTCGGGTGGGCGGTCTCCACCCACTGCGGCCAGTCGATCAGCCAGCACTGCCTCTCGTCGACCATGACATTGAACTCGCTCAAGTCGCCGTGGATGATGCCGAGACGGTAGGCCTCGTGGACGTTATCGAGGATCTCGTCTAAGATGATCTCCGGCTCCGCAAGGGCCGCCCGCGAGAGATTGACCCCGGGAACGAACGACATCGCAACGACGTGCCGGTTCTGGTCGATGGGGAGCGGCACCGAGACTGCGGGGTGGAGAGTCTTTAAAGCGTCGTACTCCATCTTTGCCGAGTTGCTCGAGGCGAACAGCCAGGGGCAGTGCCCGGCCTCCGGCATGTAGCCGCGCTTCAGGCGGGCGGACTGGAACGACCGCTGCCCGACCCGATGAAACTTCAGCACCACGACCCCGAGCCCCATCGCTTCGTAGACTTCCGACTCTTTCCCGACGCCGATAAGGCTGCCGAGCGCCTGGATGGTCCCGCGGCGGGTGAGGGTGTGAAGGGCCAGGGTGTCGTAGCCGTCAAAGACGAGAGCGTAGCCCTCGTAGGGGACCTTCTCGTACCTGACCATGCCCATGGCCATCAGCCTGCCCAGCCGGTAGGCGAGCTCGGACTCGGAGAACCCTGTGGCCGGCCTGAGCACCTCGAGCGGCACCCACTGGTAGCGGCGCATGAGGCGTTCGAGGGCGAGCAGGATCCGGAGTTCGTAGGCGTGCAGGGATCGCACGTATTCTGCAGGAACA
>JAGVUK010000266.1 GCA_019136335.1 Methanomicrobiales archaeon | reverse complement strand
ACCCCTGCCGCTCACACAAAGAACGGCTTACGCCTGCTGACGGCCTCCTTGAACGCGTCCTCGAGCTCCTTGCCGTGTTTGCCCCGGATATCGACCAGGTTGTCGCTCCGGAGGAGGCAGGGCTTGAGTTTGCCGTCCGAGGTCACGCGCAGGCGGTTGCAGAACCCGCAGAACTCCGTGTTGTGGAGAGGCCGGACCACCTCGACCTCGGCGCCGTCGAGGCAGTACTTCTTCCGGTGGTGCATCCTGCGGGTGACGACCCGGGTCGCCCGTTCGTTCAACTCCTGCTCGACGCTGTCCACGTCCCCGTGGAACTTGCACTCGTTGAACTCCATCAGCTCGATGACCTGCAGGATGAGGTCCCGCTTCGACCGGACGAACGCCATGAAATCGTCCAGTTCATCCTCGTTGATCCCCTCAAGGAGCACCATGTTCAGCTTGACCGGGGTCAGGCCGACCTCGATGGCCGCATCGATCCCGGCAAGGACATCCGCGAGGCAGTCCTTCCCCGTGATGGCCGCATAACGCTCGGGGCGGAGCGTATCGAGACTGACGTTCACCCGGGCAAGCCCCGCCTCTTTGAGCGCCGCAGCCTTTGCGGCAAGGAGCGTCCCGTTCGTCGTCATCGAGGACTCGACGCCCGGCGGCACAGAACGGACGATATCGAGGAGATCACGGCGGAGCAGGGGTTCCCCGCCGGTGAACTTGATGTTTTTGATGCCGAACCGCACGCCCACCTGCATCAGTTCGGCGATATCCGCGGCGCTCATCTGCTCTTTCGGGCTCACCTCGCCCTCGGCGTGGCAGTAGATGCACCGCAGGTTGCACCGGGAGGTCAGGCTGATCCGGAGATTGGTCACGGTCCGGTTATAGGGGTCCTTCAGCACCATCACATCTTCCCTTGAAATTCTTTGCAATAATGTAGGTCTCGGCACTCCCTTTCCGCGACGCCTTCGTCCGGTACCCGCGGACGGAATAGAAATGCTGCCTTACCGCGGCGATCAAGTCCCCGAAGAGTTCCCCCTGGAACGACTTGATCACCAGGTTGCCGCCGGGCTTCAGGATCGTGCAGGCGAACGAGAGAGCATCCTCGCCGAGCCCGATCGCCCGGGCCTGGTCGTAACTCTTCTGGCCGGAGAGTTTCGGCGCGGCGTCGGAAACCACGACGTTGACGATCCCGCCCGCCTCCTCGCGGATGCGCTCCTGGACGAGGGGATCGGTGAAGTCCCCGACGATGGTGGTGACGCCCTCCATGGGTGCAATAGGATTGAGGTCCACGCCAATGACCTTCCCGCCGGTCAGATCGCGGATCACCTGCAGCCAGCTCCCCGGCGCCGCCCCGAGATCGACGACGTTGTCATCCGGCCGTATGATCCCGTTGCGCTGCTGGATCTCCAGCAGCTTGTAGGCGGCACGGGCCCGGTACCCGGCCTTCATCGCCTTCCTATAGACGCTGTCTTTTGTCCATTGCGAACCCATTGCGAGACTGCCCTCCGCTTGAGGCCGACAGGCGGTACGTATGCTGCCGGGCACGATCAGGAGACTATATACAGTGTTTGGTACAGGTAACCATGAATGTATAGGATTACGGCATACGGAACACGCCGGGGTATATAGCAAAGCACTAAAATGAATAGGGCGATTATATACGTTAGACGAGAGTTTGATAAGGGGTCACAATGTTAAAGGCAACGATTGATGCAGAAATATTTCGGGAATCCATCGACGCGATCGCCGCACTGGTGACGGAGTGCCGCCTGCACACGGCCGACGACCACACCTGGACACGGGCCGTCGATACCGCAAACGTGGCCATGGTCTCCCTGGACCTCCGGAGCACGGCGTTCAACTCCTTCTCGGCAACGACCGGAGAACTGGGCCTGGACATCACCAAGATGAAGAACATCCTCGGGATGATGGGGAAGAGCGACGTGCTGACGCTCAGCCTGCTCGACGAAGAGCGGAAACTCGAACTGAGCTTCGGGGGCTACCGCTACTCGGTCACGCTGCTTGACGTCAACACCATCCGGAAAGATCCAAACCCCCCGGCGATCGATCTCCCCGGTAAGGCCGTCCTCCGGGGAGACGCGCTGAACAACGCCATCAAAGCGGCTGCCGTCATATCCGACAAGATCGCTCTCGGGATCGACCCCGATGCCATGACCTTCTACATGGAGGCGGAGGGAGACACCGACCACATCAAACTCGCGCTCGGCGAAGACGAGCTCGTCGCGCTCAACCCGGTGCGGGCCCGTTCCCTCTTCTCGCTCGACTACCTCAAAGACATGGGCCGGGTCATGGCACGCGCGGACGAGGTGGAGGTCTACCTCGGCATCGATCACCCGGTACGGTTTGCCTTCGATATCGCAGACGGCAACGGCCATGTCGAGTACCTCCTTGCTCCTCGGATCGAGGCCGATTGATGGATGTCGTACTCGATCGTAAAGAACTCATCAGATATCCTTTTTTAAAAGAGTCCCAGCAGCTGGCCCGCCGGCACGTCGAGTCGCTCGAAGAGTTTCTTGCAGGGGCTACGGGGGCTCTCGCGCTTGAACGGGCAAAAGAGCGGGTCATCGCCGCAATATCGGCGAAACGGGAGTTCCAGGACGAGAGCGCCTCAAACCTCAGGCCCGAGCTTGAGATAGCAAGTTACGCGCTTGCCCGGGTGCTGGTCTCCTGCATCGGCGACCGGTCCCTCATCGACCGGCTTGCGCGTTACGAGGCGGAACGCGCGTCCTTCTTCCTCGCGACCGAACGACCCGATATCAGGCGCTACGTCGCCCTGAGCCTCGGCATCGATCCCGATGCGTCCGCAATGCCGGTCACGCGATACGTCGAACTGGTGCCCCGTATGCGCGACCAGCGCTGGCGGCTCATCAACCGCGACGTACGGCAGGGGACGGTGCACCTCGAACCGGGCGAGACCGACGAACTCATCCGGGAGCGGATCCGGGTCATCCTCGTCGACCAGATGCCGCTCCGGGTCCCTTCCGGGATCTGCGAACGTCTCGCGCCGGCGGCAACAGAGATCTCCGCGCTGCTCCAGCAGCAGATCCTCGAACAGTTCGGCGAGGTGAAGGAGGAGGCGTTCCCGCCCTGCATCAGCGCCCTCATCGCGGCGATCACCGCGGGGGGGAACCTGACGCACATGGGGCGGTTCGCCATCACGTCGTTCCTCCACACCATCGGTATGACCACCACCGGGATTGCGGAGATCTTTGCGCGGGCGCCCGACTTTGACCTGGAGAAGACGATGTACCAGGTGGAGCACATCTCCGGCCGGGGCGGCACCGAGTACACCCCGCCTTCGTGCGCCACCATGCGCACCTTCGGGCTCTGTGCCAACCGGGACAGGGACTGCGAGCGGATCAACCATCCCCTGAGTTACTACCGGCTCCGGAAAACCATCAGGAAAAAACGGGGTTAAGCGGCTTTTTTATCGATCATGTAGCCCGCGGTGCTGAGCGCAGCGATAAAGGCGACCAGCGCGGCGATGTATGCAAGCCCCTCCATTCCCGTCATCAGTCCGGGCAGCATCACCAGCAGCACGATGAACAGCACAAGGCACCCGATCGCGGCCAGCACCTCAAGAACCCGTAGATTCATGTAATGGAGTTGGATACCGGGAGGTATATCTCTATCCCCGGAGAGGGTGCATCAGGCTTTGCCGGAACC
>JAGVUK010000194.1 GCA_019136335.1 Methanomicrobiales archaeon | reverse complement strand
AGCCCGTTCTTCCCGATCAGCCGGGAGATGGCGGTCGACTCCCCGCCCGGGATCGCAAGGGCGTCGAGATGCGCGAGGTCGCGAGGGTGCCGGACCGGCACGGCGGTCGAACCCGACCGGCCCGCGAGGCAGTCGCGGAACGCCGCTATGTGCTCGCTAACGTCACCCTGGAGCGCAAGAACGCCGACCTTAACGCCCACGGGTCTGCAGCACCTCTTCTTCCCGGAGCATGTGGACGTCGAGGCCCTTCATCGCCTCGCCGAGCCCCTTGCTCACCTCGGCGATGGCCTTCGGGTCGTCGTAGTGGTTCACCGCCTCCACGATCGCCCGGGCGGTCATCTCGGGGCTTGCAGACTTAAAGATCCCCGACCCGACAAAGACACCGTCGGCCCCGAGCTGCATCATGAGCGCCGCGTCCGCGGGCGTCGCGATGCCGCCGGCGGAGAAGTTCACCACGGGAAGGCGGCCAAGGTTTGCGCACTCGATGACGAGTTCCGCCGGCGCCTCGATCTCCCGGGCCCGGTCGACGAGCTCCTGGCTGGAGAGCCCCTTCAAACTCCGGATCCCGCCCATGATCGCCCGCATGTGACGGACCGCCTCCACGACGTTGCCGGTCCCGGCCTCGCCTTTCGTCCGGATCATCGCCGCCCCCTCGTCGATCCGGCGCAGGGCTTCCCCGAGGTTCCGGGCGCCGCAGACGAACGGGACCGAGAACCGGGTCTTATCGATGTGGAACTGCTCATCTGCCGGGGTCAGCACCTCGCTCTCGTCGACCATATCCACACCGAGCGCTTCCAGGATCTGCGCCTCGACAAAATGGCCGATCCGGGCCTTCCCCATCACCGGGATGGAGACCGCATCGATGATCTCAACGATCTTCTGCGGGTCGGCCATGCGGGCCACGCCCCCGGCCGCCCTGATATCGGCAGGGACTCTCTCAAGCGCCATGACGGCGACGGCACCGGCCTCTTCGGCGAGCTCTGCCTGCTCTGCGTTGACGACGTCCATGATGACGCCGCCTTTCTGCATCGACGCAAAGCCGCGCTTGATCAGCTCGGTGCCAAATCTCAGTTCCTCGAGTTTCATTACTCCTATGTATAGCTCATGGACCCCAATAAAAATAGTGCGCCGATCTCGGCGAGGGCGAAGATGATCGTCGCCGCCCGGACCGCCCGGACGATCCCGGCGCCCGCCTCCGCAAGCGTCCGCTCCGGGTCTCCGATGGTGTAGATCCCGGGTTTCTCGAGCCGGACCCCGACCCCGCCGGCGATGACGGCCATCGGGATCCCGCCGTTGAACCCGGGGCGCTCCTTCGCATCCCGGCAAAGCGCCGCATACGCCGGGGCGAACCGCCCCTTCGCCGCAAAGTAGGCGAGGAGGACGAGGCCGGTGACCCGTGCCGGTATGAAGTTTGCGACATCGTCGGCGCGGGCCGGGAACCACCCGATCCGGAGCCGCTCGTCGCGGTAGCCGAGCATCGCGTCCAGGGTGTTGATCGCCCGAAAGACCGCGGCCCCCGCGAGGCCGAAGATCCCGAAGTAGAAGAGCGGGGAGATGATGCTGTCCACCAGGTTCTCGGTCATCGACTCGTATGCGGCCGAGAGGACGTGCTCGCGCTCGAGGTGCGCCGTATCCCGGCTCACCATCATCCCGGCCCGGGCACGGCCCGCGTCGATGCCGCCGTCCTCGAGCGCCCGCACCACGGCGGCGGTATGCTCCTCAAGCGACCGCCAGGCGAGGCAGACCTTGAGGAGGAAGGGTGCGAGGATGATGTAGAGAAACCAGGGGGCGGCAAACTGGACGAGGGCGAACGGGGCGGCAAAGAGCGCTGCGGTCGCGATGGTCCCCGCGGCCCCGGCCGCCCGCTGGACCCGGACCGGGTAGCGGGACGGGACTCCCCACCACCCGATGAACCGGCCGAGGACCGCCACCGGGTGGTAGCGGGAGTGCGGGTCCCCGACCAGCCGGTCAACCAGCAGCGACGCGGCGGCTACGACCGCTGCCGCTGCCATGCGAGGATGACCCCGACGAGGAGCACCGCAAACGCGGCGGCATTGAAGAGATCGATCCCCGATGCGATCCAGAGCCCGTAGAGCACCAGGGCTGTGGCAACGGGGGCGAGAACCGGAAGGGGCGGGAGCGGGAGGGATGGGAGCGACACCGCCCGGGCCGCCGCCGGGAGCGCGTCGACCGGCTCGGGCTCCGGGGCTTTGCGCTCGCGGACGGCGACCCGGAACGCCGCCCGTCGGGCGCCGTACCCGGCGATGACCTCCACGGAGAAGACCCCGGGGGGAGCGTCCTCGCGGATGGGGATATGGAACTCCGCATCGACGCCCACGTAGAGGTTCTCGTGGATGAAGTCGGTGAATGCCGCAGAGTTCGCCGTGGCGAGGGAGATGTGGAGCGGAGACCCGTGGTTGACGATCCGGAGGGAGAGATCGCTTCCCGGCGCCGCCTCCACCTCGCCCGGGACCTCGATGGCGTTGATCCCGCGGCGGTTGAGATGAATCTCCGACATCGGCGGGATCAGTCCTCGCAGGCCGTCTGCGGGAGGAGGTTCGGGATGCCTTCGCTGATGGGGTAATCGACGCGGCATGCCGCACACCGGAGGGTGCCCTCCAGCACCTCCCCGCCGCTCTCTTCGGTCGCGGTCAGCAGCAGATCGCCCTTGCAGACCGGGCAGCAGAGGATCTCCATGAGATCCCGTCTCATAGTTCGCCCCGGAGGTCGATGATCTGCGACATCTCGGGGCCCGTCGAGATCAGGGTGACGGGCTTGCCGATATCCTTCTCGGCCTGCGCGATGAAGTCCTTCGCCTTCCGGGTCAGCTGGCCGTAATCCGTCGCGCCGAAACAGGCCGGGTCGATCCGGTCGATGCCGGTGATCGCCGCCTGGGTACACCCGTTGATCATCGCCGAGTAGCGGGCCATCTTCCCGTCCCAGGTGCCGATACGGCGCTGGCGGCGGGTGACGGTGCCGAACTCCTCGATACCGAGTTCGTGCGACCGTTCCATCGTCATCTCGGTCGCAAAGGGGCCTTCGCCGACCCGGGTCGGGTAGGCTTTGAAGACGACGATGACGTCGTCGATCCGGGTCGGGCCGACGCCGTTATCGGCGGCGATCTGCGAGGCGGACGTGTCTTTGCTGGTCACGAACGGGTAGGTCCCGAAGTAGAGCGATATGCCGAAACCCTGGGTCCCCTCAAGAAGGACCACCTCGTCCCGGTCCAGGGCGCGGTTGAGGTCTTCCGCCACATCGGTGATGTACTCCGCGAGTTCAGGGACGTCTTTTGCCTGCCGGGACGTCCTGAGGACGCGGTCGGAGTTTGCCGGGCCGCATCCGGTCCCGGTGCTCCCGATCTTCTCCCTGAGGTGCTCGCTCCCCCTGTCGCGGGCGATATGCTCCTCTTCGATGATGCCGCACCGTCCGTCGACAAAGATCCTGCCCCTGACACCGAGCAGGTCGACCTCCCGCAGGAATACCCGGGGATCGACGAGCACGCCGCTCCCTACCATAAGGCCCCGGGAGATGATGGATGGTCTGTCCTGGTGAGCGATGTGGGCCACGATCTTTCCTTTTCCCTCGTCACCAAAGAATCCGCCGACGATAATAGTACAACTCATTGTTCTATCAAGTAGGATGGAGCGATACATCCTGATAAACGTTACAATACAACACCGGGAGAGCGACCGTCCCGCGTGAAGGCAGCTGGGTTTTCGTGGTGCAGAGACCGCCGGCCCTGCGCCCCGGGCGGACGAGCGCCGGACCGGGAGTGCACCCCGCGCGGGGAGGACGGGCCTTCCGGGAGAGCGCGGATTCCAGGCAGGTCATTTTGGCGTTGCGTCGCAATATGCGCTTATCCCGGGGCCCCGGCGGCAGGGGGCCATTGTATATCAACCTTCGTGGCGGCAGTTCCCCCCGGACCCGGTTGAGATCGGAATCCGGACCCCTTCATTTCCACTGGAAACCTCATCTCCATGAAATCCAGGGCCGTTACATCGAGGTTTTCCCGGTAGAGGCATGTTGATCTGTAATCGGAGGTTTTCCCGGTAGAGGCATGTTGATCTGTAATCGGATCTTTTTGCCGGAGCGCGGATGCGAACCCGGCGATCTGTCCGGGGTTCGGGGGATGGGATGCGTACCCCGGTATGGACACAACGGGATCCCGCGGCACCTATAATCCCTGAATAAATCCACATCTCCAGTGGAAATAAAGGGGTTCTCCGCCCGTCATTCCCCTGTCGGACACCAGACCGACGGCTGCCGGGGCAGGTATACCGGATAAAAAGGTTTTGATTCTCTCCGGGGCGGGTATAAAGGCGTTCCTATTTTGCCGACTCAAGGAACGTCCCCATGCGGGAGAGCGCCTCTTTGAGATTATCCCGCGAGACCGCGTAGGCGCACCGTATGTGCCCGGCACCCGACGGCCCGAGGACGCTTCCCGGGACGACCGCCACGTGCTGCTCGCGGAGGAGCGACTCGGCAAACTCGATA
>JAGVUK010000063.1 GCA_019136335.1 Methanomicrobiales archaeon | reverse complement strand
ATAAACATGAAAGAGCGCCGGGAGGGAGATTTGAACTCCCGAGGTGCCAGGCACCAGAGGCTTTCAAGGCCACCGCCTTCCCGGACTAGACTATCCCGGCCCGCCTATACCTATTGGTCGCCGGATGAAAAAAGGTTGTTCATCCCCGGCGCGCGAGGACGGCCACAACAACGAGTGCAAGGAGCGCGAGGACCACCGGGACCGGCGCAGACTGGGTGGTGGTGGGCTTCGCGTCGCCGAAGAGCCCGGGCGCAGCCTGGCTCACCCTGACCGTCCCGCTGTCGTTGTAGCTCATGGGGTAGACTTTGACGTAGACGGTGCCGCCCCGTGCGGCAAACACCGCGGTCTCGGGTTCGAGCAGGCCTTTATCGTTGACTTTGTGGGATTTCCCATCCTCGTCGATGTACTCGATCACCCAGTCAATCCCGACCGACGTCGCGATCGTCACCGTGCCGCTCTTCGTGTCGACCTCGAAGTATGCCGGAGCCGAGCGCGTGGCGGGGGCGCTCGCGGATATCATCGCCGGCGTCGCCGTGGCAGTCGGTGCGCCCGAAACCACAAACGTCACGGTCCCGATGTAGCCTTTGGCGTCGGAGAACGTGACCTCGTATGTGCCTCCCTCAGAGATGGGCACTTCCGCAGCGAAAGCCCCGGTTGCGTCGGTGCGGATGTACTCCGGCCCGTAGACGACGGCGCCGCCTTTCTCGACCCGGACCTGGACGCCCCCGCTGCCGATCCCGCTGACCGTACCCCGGAGGTCGAGGGTGCCGTCGAACTCCTGGTTGAGCGGGGATTGTACTACGACGCTCTCAGAGCGGTCGACAAGGGTGACGATCTGCATCGTTGTCGAACTGCCCCCGAAGGTGGTCTGCGTGGGATCGATGATCTCGACCGAGTAGGTCCCCGCAGCGAGACCGGTGGTATCGAATGTCGCTGAGAACGAACCGTCTTCCTGGACGACGATGGTCTTGCGGGCTACTTCACTCTTTGTGCCCTGGGCATAGTACAGGACGACGTCCGTGCTGAACCCGGGGTTGAGGGAGGGCTTTGTGAGCCCGCCCACGATCGTGGTGCCGGTGACGTTGAGCTGGTCGCCGACGTAGACTGTCTTTGGAGCACTGATTCCAACGTACGCGGCTGATGCCGCGCTGACGAGCAGCATCGCAGCGATGAGCGTCAGCCATGCGATCCTTTTCATATCAGTATATCAATGAATATGAGGTATAATGGTATCCAAATCGATTGAGAAACCGCTCGCGTCCTGGAGGGGGAAAGACCGCTATGAAGGACAGATCCTCGACACGCTGACGGTAATCTTTCGGAGCGGCGGGTGTTCCTGGAACCGGTGCCGTATGTGCGGTTACCGGCACGAGCGCTACCCCGATCTCCCGCAGGACGACCTTGCCGACCGGCTGGTCCGCCAGGTCCGCTGGGTGAAAGAGAACTTCCGCGACGAGGACTATCAGGTGCTCAAGATCTTCACGTCGGGGAGTTTCTTCGATCCCGGCGAGGTCCCCCCCGCCGCCCGGCGCGCCGTCGCGGAAGCGTTCCGGGGCAAGGCCGTGATCGCCGAGACAAGGCCCGAATACGTCGAACTGGACGCGCTTCGTGAGTTTCAGGAGGGCATCGATACCGGCGCCTGGCCGCGGCCGCTCTCCGTCGCCGTGGGGCTTGAGACCACAAACGACGCAATTCGGGAGAAGAACATCGATAAAGGGTTCACGTACGCCGATTTCCTCCGCGCTGCAGGGATTGCGCACGCCGCCGGCGCGGGCGTGAAGGCCTACCTCCTGATGAAACCGCCGTTCCTGACCGAGCGCGAGGCGCGCGACGATATGGTGCGCTCCATCCGGGACGTCGCCTCCGTTGCGGACAGCATATCCATGAACCTCTGCACCGTCCAGAGCAGGACCGAGGTCGAGCGCCTCTGGAGAGAGCACGCGTACCGCCCCCCCTACCTCTGGAGCGTCCTTGACGTGCTGATCGGGTCCCCGGTCCACGTCCTCTGCGATCCTGTCGGCGGCGGGCAGACCCGGGGACCGCACAACTGCGGTGCCTGCGACGGCCCGATCGTGAAGGGGATCGGCGACTACTCGCTGACCGGCGACGTCGAACTCCTGCGCGCCCTGAGAGAGACGGAGTGCGGGTGCAAAGAAGAGTGGGAGTTCGTGCTCGACCGGGAAGAACCGTTCTGTATGCCGCTCACCCGGTAATCTGACGGGACGTTGTCAGAAGGTCGTCGGTTTCAGACCCGGATCTTCCCTGGTTATCGCGCCGGGGGAAAGCCGTGCCCCGGAGCGGCCCTTGCGCCGGTTTCCTGGAGGAGCAGGTGGGGTTCAGGAGTTAGCCCCGGACCCGGTTCTTCCCCGGGATCTCCCCGGGCACTGGACCGTGGTGGTTATCGCCACGGGGGGTGGGGACCGGGGAGGGGGCCTTCCCCCTTCCCGGGCAAAACGACGCCCAAAAGTTCCTCTCCGGCATCCCCCACCCGGCCTTCGTAAGAGAATGCCCATACGCTTCTCTCCAGCCCCCCACCTCGCCTGCGCCTCCCGTAGGTAGGCTACTCATACGTTCCTCTCCGGCATCCCCTCCCTGCCCGGCCTTCGGCCTCCTCCCCCGCCCCCACCCGGGGGCGGGGGCAGTGCGTGGCGATATCTGGTGGGAAGCCGTATCCGGGAAGCAGCGCTGGTGCCGGTTTTTCGGAGAGCCGAGAGCGATAAGCCCGCGCCCGGTTCTTTCCCGGGATCTCCTGGGACGGTGGACCGTGGTGGTTATCGCCACGGGGGGTGGGGACCGGGGAGGGGGCCTTCCCCCTCCCCGGACAAAACGACACCCGGAAATTCTTTTCCGGCAACCCCCACCCCGCCCGCGCTTCGCGCTCCTCCCTCGCCCCCTCCCGGGGGCGGGGGCAGTCATGGCGATACCCAGTGGGAAGCCGTGCCAGGGGGGTGCTGACGCCGGTTTCCTAGAGGCGATGGAGAAAGAGCGAGCCAGAACCCGGTTTGACCCGGGGCATATCTCCAGCATCCACGCGCCTTTGATTCACGTGAAAGACCGTGCGGGTGTTGCCGGCTGGTCCTCCTCGCGCACGGGAACCCTCAAAATACGATGAACCAGCCCGCTAACACGTCTCCTGTTCCTCCAGCTGCTCAAGGAGCAGCGGGAGGAACGTCCCGGCATCGCTCACGACGCCGATCGCCTGCGTCGTGCCCCGGTCCATCAGCTTCGTCACCGACGCGGGGTTGATATCGACGCAGACGGTCTTGACGTACGAGGGGAGACAGTTCCCGACAGCGATCGAGTGGAGGAGCGTCCCGACCATCAGGACCATCCCGATGTCACGGATGTGGCGGCGCATGGCGTCCTGCGCCACGACGACGTCCGTGATCGTGTCGGGGAGCGGTCCATCGTCCCGGATGGAGCCGGCGAGCACAAACGGGATATCCCGCTTCACGCACTCGTACATGATCCCCCCGGTCACGACCCCCCGGTCGACCGCGTTCTTGATGGACCCAGCCCGCATGACCTCGCTGATGGCGTAAATGTGGTGCTTGTGCCCGCCGGTGATGAGCGTGCCCGTCCTGACATCCATCCCGAGCGATGTGCCAAAGAGGTTGGACTCGATATCGTGCGTCGCGAGCGCGTTCCCCGCGAAGAGCACGTCGATGTAGCCCTTGCGGATCATCGCCGCAAGGGCCCCGGCCGCCCCGGTGTGGACGATCGCCGGACCGCCGACGAGCGCGATCTTTCCCCCCTCATCCTTCATCGCGAGGATCTCGCGGGCGATCTTTGCGATGATCGCCTCACTCGGCCGCTCCGACGAGACGGTCCCGTGCATGAACTCAAACGTGCTGACCTTCCGCGGCCGCTCGGGGTAGATCACCCGCACCCCGGCCTCGCTCACGACGACGGCATCGCCGGCCTTTATCTTCGCTATCGGCTTGCAAAAAGCCCGTTTTTCCGTCTCATCGACCACGATGTGGCAGTCCA
>JAGVUK010000001.1 GCA_019136335.1 Methanomicrobiales archaeon | reverse complement strand
CCATATTCATCAATCCTCCTTGAATAGGACGGGGATCAGTAACATGATTTCGGGTGGCAGACAGGGGCCTTCGCGGCCCTCTGTCCATTCTCTACATGATAGGGCGTGGAACCCATAAAAGGTGAGGGTTCAGGGGGGAGAACGTTGTCGCCGGCTGTTGCCGGTCCTGGCATCGTTACGGGGCGGCGATCTCCCGCATCTCGATCGCTATATTGATCAGCCGCAGCCAGGTGTTGAGGGCCGCACGGAGCGCCGGTATATCGGCGGCAGTCACCTCGAGGAGGAGCGTATCGTCGCCCGCGAGCCGTACGCGGACGGACGACCGCCCCCCCACGTCGTCCATCTCCTGGCAGACGGAGAGGTAGAGGGCACGCGCATCGCCGGTCGTGAACGAAAAGACCGCCGTATGCGTCACGGGACAACCTCCAGGGTATAGCGTCTCCGCTGCGTCCCGTCAAAGACGATCCGGTGTCCCGGGAGGGTCTCGCCGGCAAACACCGCGTCGATCTGGTCCTTGAGCGCCTCGTATACGGGGCGATCGGAGATGAAGAGCCCGCGGGCGATCCCCCCGGTTCGTTCTTCGACGGTGAACGACCGGAGAGCGATCCCCGTCACTGCCTCACCATTTACAAAGGTCTGGATGAGAAAAAAAGGACCTGATTTTGAGACGATCACGACCGAACCGTCACGGGAGAAGAGGTCACCCATGCCCGCCTTGCCACGGGTGACATACTCGGCGCCGATCGCAAACGCCAGATCCCGGGAGAGGGAGCGCACCTCAGGGAGCGGCTTACGTGACGTTGTGACGACCGTCATCGGGCCTTCAGATCTTTTATGCCGGCCCCGCGCTCTTTGAAGAGGATACGGTGTCCACAGTAAGGACAGCGTATATTGACGTCGATCTCCACTTTCTGCTTGCAACGAGCGCACTTATAGGCGGCCACGACCGGTTAGCCCTCCTTCTGCAGCGAGCGCTCGATGCTCCGGAGAGCGACGCGCATCACCGGCGTCTCGGGGACGTAACTTCCGCCTGCAAACTTAAACCCGCACTTGCGGCACGCCCAGATCCCGGTACCCTCACGCCGGACCGCTTTCTGGTCGCAGCGGGGGCACGCGTGGCTCGCGCGGGAGACCTGCTCGAGCTGGTTTATTCTCTTCCGGATAAACCGGCCATACCGCGGACCAAACCGCCCTGAACTTCCGACTACCCTGCCCTTGGCACTCTGTTTGCGCCTTGCCATTTCGCGTACCTCTTATATGTCCTCTAATTTTTGTGCTGTCGATTAATATAGTTACTCACGACTTGCGTTCGATGATCCGGGTCTCTGCATTTCCCCGGGAGATCTTGTTAACCAGGTCGTAGAACTCTTCCTGGATACCTGCCGGAATTCTGACGACGGCGATCCAGGAACCGTCCTTCTGCCACTCGTTCTGCTCGAGCGTCACCGCGCTCTGGAGCTCGCCGTAGGCCCTCGCGGCATAATCCGCCGGGATCTTCACGGCGATGCGGATCTCCTCGAACCGGATGGGGATAAGGGGCCGGAGTGCTTTGACCACCTCTTTGACCTGTTCCTCGACGGACTTGAAGGGGTCGACGTTCACCCTTGCCTCCTCCATGGCAAGCTCGATGCGCTGCGGGGGGTGAGGGAAACCGGTCTGGGGGTTGACCGCGTTCCTCGATATGAACGTGATGATCCGGTTCCGCTTCCCGGCGATGAGGTGGCGGCGCTGTTCCGAAGTGAGATGGATCTCGCCTTTCTGGATGATCCGGAGTGCTGCCGGCTCGAACTCGGTCGTCTTGAAGACTTTCAGGAGGGCCTCGTCAGAGGCCCGTTCGGCATGAGCGGCGTTTGAGAAGACATAATCGGCTGCAACGACCTCCTCGAGGTCGATCTCCTCCCCCTGCCGGATACGCATGGCCTGATCGGGGTCGACAAGCACTTCAAACCGTTCTCCGTGGCTCTCAAGCCGCGCTACAACTGCCTGATCCAGAGGTATCATAGGGGGTGACGCTCACTCTTCGAACTGGTCGACGTAGGTCTTTACTTCGTCTTTCCCGAGTTTCCGGAACTCCCGGGTCGCGATGGAGACGATACCGATCTCGATGGCGCTCACGTCCAGCTTGCCTTCTGTTGCGGCATGCAGGGCCTTGATACCGAGTTTGATGGCGCCGGAAAAGTCAGCATCCTCCTGGTACTCGTCCTCGAAGACCTTCATGACCGCAGGCCGGCCCGTGCCGATCCCGGTCGCCTTGTACTCGAGCAGCGTGCCGCTCGGATCGGTCTCAAACAACCGTGCTTCCCCGTCGCTGACCCCGGCGATCAGGAGAGCGGTCCCGTAGGGGCGTGCACCGCCGAACTGGGTGTAGGTCTGCATGTGGTCGCAGAGCTTCTTTGCGAGGATCTCGACGTTGATAGGCTCGTTGTAGGAGACCCGGTTGATCTGGGACTCGACCCGTGCCCTGTCCACGAGGGCCCGCGCATCGCCGACGAGGCCGGAGGACGCCACGCCGATGTGCGTGTCGATCTTGAAGATCTTCTCGATGGAGACGGGCTCGAGGAGGCGGGACGTCACTCTTTTGTCCACGATCAGCACGACTCCCTCGCGGCACTTGATGCCGACGGCCGTCGTTCCCCGTTTCACTGCTTCTCTGGCGTACTCAACCTGGTAGAGCCTTCCGTCCGGGCTGAACACCGTGATCGCCCGGTCATATCCCATCTGATATTGTGGTTGCATTATCGTTCCTCCAAATCGGCTTCGGTGAAAAACAATGGCTTCTGATGCTTAATACCTTTTTCAACCAAATCAACCTTTTGACGGGGATAGCGGTACACTGTAAAACAGTTCTCCCCGATCTTTGCTTCCCCGGCCCCGGAGAGGGGGCAGATCGGCTTTATCCGGCGCCGGAGCGCGTGAATGGTCCCGGAAACCGCGACCGTCCGGAGTGCGGCCCGCTCATCGCCGAACGCGGTGACCGTCGCAAGAGCGGTGGCGATCTCCTTCTCCGTTCCCCGCCGGCACCGGACCACGGCGTACCCACCGTCGCAGAAGACCACCGCCGGTTGTGCGAGACCGACGGCCGCATCGCCAAAGAGCGAGGTCGCAGCCTCGATGACCGAGAGGTAGACCCCTTTCTGGTCTACGACCATCCCGTAAGGGAGGATCCGCGCCAGGATATAGCGCCGCTTTGTCCGCATCACCGGCGGCCTCGGTTTCATCCGACCACCCTCACGGGCTGTTCCGGTTCAATGAGCCGGCCGACGGACGCGAGAGCCTCGCTCACTTCCACCCCGGTCATCCCGAAGAGCGCGCAGAGGCCCCGGATCTCCCGGACCGACCGCTGCTCGAGGATCGAGCATGCGCCCGACGATATCGTCAGTGGAAACCCGTAACGCCGGTGCAGCAGGAGGATATCCTCATACCGCTGCAGCGCCCTCTGGCGCTTCGTCCCCCGGTACTGGATGAGGGGTACCATCGAGATATCCACCGCCACGCCGCGCTCCGCCGCCGACCGTGCGGCGACGTGGTCGAAGGCATTCTTCCGGGTGGTGTGGATGTTCCTGAGGACCTGCACCTCTTTGACCGAGACGACGGCACGGTTGAAGGAGA
This sequence comes from Methanomicrobiales archaeon, assembly GCA_019136335.1. Lineage (GTDB taxonomy): Archaea > Halobacteriota > Methanomicrobia > Methanomicrobiales > Methanoculleaceae > Methanoculleus. The sequence continues at coordinate 115 of JAGVUK010000001.1, read as the reverse complement.
TGTCCCCCGCGTTGACAAAGACCACGTCGGCACGCCGGACGGCGGGCTCGCGCACCTGCCTGATGACCTCCTTATGGGACGCGGCACCGATCACGGCACCGCGGAGAACCGCCGG
>JAGVUK010000231.1 GCA_019136335.1 Methanomicrobiales archaeon | reverse complement strand
AGAGCCTCTATGTCCTGTAGAATGCGCAGAACAACCTCACCCGGCAATGCTGCGATATCCTTCTCAACGCTTTCTTTGATGAGAACCGCATATCCCACCATTATCGCTCATATCGCTTCTTGAACTCGTCAAATCCTATGCTTGGTTCTTCGCGCCGCTCTGCTACCACGGCAAGGTCATGGAGGTCCTCCTGCAGTTGCTCATACTCCCGGAGAGGAAGAATAATCGCGACACGGTTCCCGTGCTCATCAACGACGTATTGTTCTCCTGTAGCACTCATCGTTACAGTCTCCTGACTTCTAGATAGAGTGCAGAGACCATTAACCTTTTTTTGCTGCATCGGGTGAAGGATGCCCTCACCCCCTACTGCCAGAACGCCCGGAGTTTGACCACAGCTAGCCTCGCGGCGCCCGGGCCGGTCGCCAATCGCATCGGAGGGGATCTCCGAGGGTCCTGTGACTGTCGGAGCGGCTGGGGTTCTGGAAGCCCCGGTCTTCGCTCTGCCCGACCCCCTGGGCCGCCTGCATTACCCCCCAACACACCCCTGCAGGACCAGGCTTGAAAAAAACGGGGTTCTCACAACCCCCGCTCACGGCAACTCGATATGCCCGGCGATCCGGAGTTTCCCGCCCTCGAGGTAGTGGAGGACCGCCGTATCTCCCGGGAGGTGGATAAGGTCCTTTTCCAGCGCGAGTGTGAGCGTCGGCTGCCGCCAGTCTCCGTCGTCCCGCACCGCCTCCACCCGCGCCGGGATAAACTGCATCCAGTGGCCGACGTGGAGCACCGTCCCTGCCGTGAGCGGTGCCGGCCAGTATTTGACCAGGGTCGCCCGGGCCTCAAGGTTCGTCCGGGTCCGGATTGCGGGATCGCTTGAGAGGACAAAACCCCGGTCGAGGTCGTCGGACTCGATGTTCTTGAGCGCGAGCCCCACGCGGTCGCCCTCGGCCGCCCAGTCGAAGTCGTCGTCGTGCTTCTGGATGGACCGCACCGTGATCGCCTGCTCCCCGGGGTAGACCTTCAGGGTGTCGTGCTTCCTGATGCCGCCCCGCACAACGCCGCCGAGAATGACCGTCCCGATGCCGCGGACGTTGAAGTGGTGATCGATGGGGACCGATCCCGCGGCGCCGGCGCCGGGCTGGGCGGATGCGCGGGCGTGTGCGCGAGCGAGCAGGCGGTCGCGCAGCGCAATCGGGTCGACGTCTGCGAACTCATAGTGCTCGAGCACCGTCCCGCGGAGGAACGGCATGAGGTCTCCGGGGGTGAGGTAGTTCAGGAGGACGATGCAGCCCTGCTCTACCCCCACCTCATCGAGCATCAGGACCCACTCCCCGAACGTCGGGGTGATCTCGCCCACCACAACGAGGGCCGCATCAGCCATCGATGCGGCGTAGAAGAGCGGGGCCAACCGCTCGGGATACCGGGTCGGTTCGATGAAGGTGACGGTATCGTCGCCCTTCTTCAGGTTGTAGAAGGTGATATCGGATGTCGTGCCTTTCTTCCCGAGGTCTTTTGCGTAGCCGAGAGGTCCCAGCACGGCGACATTCAGGTTGCCCATATGGCAGATAACTTGGTTATCCGAGAGTATGAGGTTAACGCAAGCGCTATCTCCGGGAGAACGCGCCCGGGCACCAGCGCCCAGGAACACCTGGAGAACCCCGCACCCCGGGTTGCTCCGTGCGGGATCGCATCATCGTCCCTTCACGCCCTTCGCGCTCTTTGCGCGAGGCCGTCACGGGCTACAGCAGGCTATCCCACAACTGCAGACAACCTGATGCGCCATACCCGGAGCCCCGCAGGGCATGGCCGGAGATGCGGCGAGCTCCACGCGCACCACACCACTAACCAAATATATTTTAACAAAGTAAATTTAATTTTACTACACCGTATGCGAAGAACGGCGCCCATCGCGATCCTGGCACTCACCTGCACGCTCCTCATCAGCATGGCCTGTGCAGTCGTTCTCGGGCCGGTTTCCCTCGGATCCCTGGTTACCCTGCCCAGCGCAGGGATGATTATCTGGGATGTCAGGGTACCGAGGGTGATCACCGCGGCACTGGTCGGGTGCGCGCTTGCCGTGGCGGGCACGGCCATGCAGGGGCTGTTCCGGAACTCCATGGCGGATCCCTATATCATCGGCACATCGTCCGGCGGGGCGCTCGGGGCCACGCTTGCAATCGTCCTCTTCGCGGGTGCGGGACTGCCGGTCTTTGCATTTGCCGGGGCCGCGATCGCCACCTTTGCCGTCTACATCATCGCCCGCCAGGGCGGGAGGATCCCGGTCGAGACGCTCCTGCTCTCCGGCGTTGCCCTCTCGATGCTGCTCTCGGCGTTCCTCTCGTTTCTCATGTACACCTCCGGACGGAGCCTGCACCAGATCATGTTCTGGCTGATGGGAGGGTTCTGGAACGTCTCGTGGGGCGACGTCCGCATCGCCATCCTCATCCCGGTCGGGTGCCTGGCCGTCTACCTCTATGCGCGCGATATCAACATCATATCGCTCGGCGACGAGGACGCGATCCACCTCGGCGTGAACGTCGAGCGGCTGAAACAGATCCTCCTCTTTGCGAGCGCCTTCCTGACAGGGATAGCGGTCTCGATCGCGGGAGCGATCGGGTTCATCGGCCTGATCACACCCCACGTGATGCGCCTGATCGTCGGGCCCGACCACCGCGTCCTCCTTCCTGCGGCCGCACTTGCGGGCGGGATCCTCCTCCTCTGGTCTGATACGCTCACGAGGACGTTTGCCGGCGATATGCCGGTCGGGATCATCACCGCCTGTTTCGGCGCACCGTTCTTCATATACCTCCTGCGGAGCCGGATGAAAGCATGAAACCAGTCGAGGTCATTGGTATCGACGTCTCCTACGGCGCAAAGAAGGTCCTCGAAGCAGTCTCGCTGTCTGCAAAGAAAGGCGAGATCCTCGGGATCATCGGGCCGAACGGGGCAGGGAAGACGACGCTCATCAAGGCGATGAGCCGGATCGTCGCCCCGGAGAACGGGGAGATCTACCTCAACGCCCGGAGCCTGGATTCCTTCAGTTTCCGGGAGATGGCGCAGCAGGTCGCGGTCGTGCCGCAGGGGATCTCGATCAGTTTCGATTACACCGTGCGCGATATCGTCATGATGGGGAGACATCCCTACATCGGGAAGCTCTCCTCCGCGACTTCCCGGGACCTGGAGATCTGCGACCGCGCCATGCGCCTTGCAAACATCGCGCACCTCGCCGGTTCGTCGGTCAACAAGATCAGTGGCGGCGAGCGGCAACGGGCGCTGATCGCGCGGGCACTCGCGCAGGAGCCGAAGATCCTGCTCCTCGACGAGGCGACCTCGAACCTGGATATCAGTCACCGGATCGAGATCTTAAACATCATCAGGAGCCTCACCGGCGAGGTCACGGTGATCAGCGTCTTCCACGACCTGAACCTTGCCGCATACTACTGCGACCGCCTGATCATGCTGAAAGAGAAGAAGATATTCGCCGTTGGTGAGCCGGGAGATGTGCTGACCCGGGAGACGATCAATGCCGTGTACGGGATCGACGTGCTGGTAAGGGCCCACCCGCTGACAGGGAGGCCCTATATCCTCCCGGTGTATGAACCTCTCATGGAGCACCGGCCGGAACGTGTGGTACATGTCGTCTGCGGCGGCGGCACGGGATCCGATCTCCTCTACGCTCTCCACCGGGAGGAAGGGTTCCGGGTGAGCACCGGTGTGCTCAATGTCTTTGATACCGACTATGCGACCGCGACGGCGCTGGGTATCCCCTGCGTCACCGAGGCGCCCTTTGCCGCGATCTCCCCCGGCGCCCGCGATAGCCTCGGGCGGTGTATCGATGCCGCGTCTGCAATCGTCGTTGCGGCAATGCCCATCGGACAGGGCAATATCGAGAACATACGGATACTGAGAGACTACCGGGACAGGCCCGTCATACTCCTCTGCGGCGGTGCGAACCCGTCCTTCCAGGACTGCACCGGGGGCGAGGCCGAAGCGATCATTCACGAACTGCTTGACCGGGGAGCGGTCACGGCGGAGCGGATCGAGGATGTCCTGCGGGTCCTGCACGGGGCTGTGTGAACCGGTCACATATGCGCGGGAGGCATGAGTACGTTACGTCTCCCGGCCGGGCCCCTGATAACCGGAGCAGGATGCGCTGTAGTGCCGTACACCC
>JAGVUK010000150.1 GCA_019136335.1 Methanomicrobiales archaeon | reverse complement strand
AGAGATATCGCAATCGTCGGCATACTCCTTGCCGTAGGGGCCATCATCAGGTACATGTCCCTCCTGATCCCCGGCCCCATCGTATCGAACCTCGTGATCGCCTTCTATAGCCTCGCCATCATCCTCGTCGTGCCCACGTTCCGGGAGGCGCTCGGGATCGGCGTTGTAGCGGGCATCATATGCGCCCTCATCAGCCACTCGATCTTCCCGCCCGCAAACCTGATCAGCGAACCCGTCGGGGCGGTCGTCTGCCTCGCGACCTACCTGGTGCTCAAGGAGCGCTTCGTGTTCGCACCCGCCGTGACGACGCTTCTGGCCACCCTCGCGAGCGGGTTCTCCTTCATCCTCATCGCGCTCATCGCGGTGGCCCCGACGGTTCTCGGCAAGTTCGGGACCGCCGGCGCGTTCCTCGCGGTCACCGTCCCGATCGTCCTCATCACGGCAACGGTCAACGCCGTCGTCGCACAGGCGCTCGAGGTGCCGGCGTCGCGGGCTCTCCTGCGGGGGGCCCGGCAGGCGGCCCCGGTGCGGAGAGCAGGAGCAGGACCGGCCGATGACTCCTGAGACCGCCCTCTCTCTCGCGGGCGTCTCCTACACGTATCCCGGCTCCGGGTCGCCAGCACTCGACGGGATCGGCCTTGAGATCCGGCGGGGGGAGATCGTCCTCGTCACCGGCCCTACCGGGGCGGGGAAGACGACCCTCTGCCTTGCGGCGTCCGGCATCCTCCACCACGAGTACGGCGGCACGCTCGAGGGCAGCATCACCATCCTCGGGAAGAGCGTCCGCGACTACCGGAGCATGGCCGGGATCGGGAGGCACGTCGGTGTGGTCTTTGACGACGCCGATGCCCAGCTCATCTTCTCCACCGTCGAGGAGGAGGTCGCCTCCGGGCTTGAGAACCTCGGCATCTCCCGTGAGGAGATGCAGCGGAGGCTCCACGATGTGATGGAGGCGACCGGGATCGCGGGTCTCGCGGACCGGGCCCCGCACACCCTCTCCGGCGGACAGAAGCAGCGGGTCGCCATCGCCGCAACCCTCGCCCTGGGCACAGAGGTCCTCATCCTCGACGAACCGACCGCCGAGCTGGACGCGGAGGCGACCGCTGCGATCGCCGCCCTCCTCCGGCGGCTTGCGGACGAGGGCACGGCCGTGCTCATTGTCGAGCAGAAACTCGATGCGCTTGCCGCCGTCGCCGACCGGATGGTCCTGATCGAGGGCGGGGCGATCACGCACGAAGGGTCTCCCGCGCAGGCGGTGCATGACGCCCTCACGGAGAGCGGCGCCCGGCGTCCTGTTCTCGCGGCGGCCCCCCGGAGGGGGGCGCCTCCCATCATATCCGTCCGGGGGCTTGTTCACCGCTACGACGGGGTGACGGCCCTCGGAGGAGTCGATCTCGAGGTCGCTCCCGGCGAGATCGTGGCTGTGGTCGGGGAGAACGGGTCAGGGAAGACGACGCTCGTCAAACACTTCAACGGGCTGCTCCGTCCCACCGAAGGCAGCGTCTTCGTCGACGGGCTTGATGCCGCGAAGGTCCCGGTCGCGGAACTCGCGCGTCATGTGGGTCTCGTCTTCCAGAACCCCGACACCATGCTCTTTGCGGAGACCGTGGAGGAGGAGGTGGCGTTCGGGCTCAAAAACATCGACCCCGGCGACCCGGGTCAGCCGGTCGACGCGGCCCTCCGCGAGGTCGGCCTCCTTCACCGGAAGGCGGTCTACCCGCGGTCGCTCTCGCGGGGCGAGCGGCAGCGCCTGGCCATAGCCTGCGTCATCGCCATGAGGCCGAAGGTGATCGTGCTCGACGAGCCCACGACCGGGCTTGACGCCCGGGAGTCGGCGCGGGTCATGGAGACCCTCGACCGCCTGCGGCGGGACGGCCACACGGTCATCATGGTGACACACGATCTGCTTCTCGGGGAGGCGTATGCCGACCGCCTCGTCAGGATGGAGCAGGGGTGCGTGAGAGTATAGGTGGAACCATGCCCGAGATTATGCAGTACGTCACCCGGGAGAGCGCCTTTCACCGTCTCCACCCGTTCACCAAACTGATCGGTGCCGTCGTCGTCGTGGCCCTCGCGGTGCTGACGAACGACACCGTGATGCTTGCAGTTCTTGTAGGGGCGGTCGTGGCCGCAGCGGCGGCGGGAGGGCTCGCCCGCGACCTCCTCCGCCAGGTGCCCCTGCTCCTCTCGCTCGCGGCAAGCCTGCTCCTCCTCACCGTCCTCACCATCCGGAGCGGGGATACCCTCGGTTTCCTGGTCCCCCCGGCGGTCCCGGTCGTCGGTGGGGCAATCCCCGTCACGGCAGGAGCGATCGACCTTGCGCTTGCGATGTCGCTCCGGTTCGCGGCGATGCTCTTTGCATTTCAGCTCTTCGTCATATCCACCCAGCCGCGCGACCTCGTCCACGTCATGGACCGCCTCAGGATGCCTGTCGACTACACGCTCATGCTCCTGATCGCCCTCAGGTTCATACCGAGCCTGCAGCTCGAGGGGAAGCGGATCCACGAAGCGCAGCTTGCCCGTGCCTACAACCCGGGCAAGGGCCTTGTCGGCAGGGTCCGGGGCCTCTTCCCCATCATCATCCCCCTGGTCTCAAACTCCCTCGGGAAAGCCACGGTCCTCGGGCTGACCATCGATCTCCGGGGCTACCGGTCTGGTATGCGGACGCCCATGCGGGACCTCACCCCGGGCAGGGCCGACGTCGCCGGGATCTGCTGCATGGGACTTCTCGTCGCAGGGTATTTGGCCGCGCTGATCGCATAACCTGGTTATGGTCAGCGGTGCATCCTCCTCTCCCCCGGCAGCGTTCGAGTTCTACATCGGCGGGAGCGCCGGACCGTCCCTCTACGTCAGGCTCGTGGACGGCCGGCTCCTCTACGAATGGGCGAGCGCCGGCGGCTACTCGGGGGTGGTGATGGAGGCGTCGCCCACCCCGGAGGAGTGGGCGCAGTTCCGGGAGACCGTCGATCGGCTCGGTGTTCGGGAGTGGGAGCCGGAGTACGTCTCCGCCTACTCCTGCTGCGACGTCACCTACTGGCACCTCTCGCTGGAGATGGACGGGCGCTGCATCGTCGTGCGGGGCGCAAACGCCTATCCCGGTTCTCCGGGGCCGGATGCATCAAAAGAGTTCCGGGCGTTCCGCGCGGCGGTGGAGCGGCTGATCGGGCGGGGCGCCTGAGGGCTCAGGGGGAGACCGATCTCAGGTAGTCGAGGCTTTTTTCGTACTGCCGGAACGATACCGGTTCGACGACCTTCGTCGCGCTCCGCGGGAGGGCCTGCAGCACGCGGCGAAAATCGATGCTGCCTTCACCGCATGCCAGGTGGTCGTCCCGGCTGCCGCAGTTGTCGTGCAGGTGGACATGGATTGCCCCGCCCTCCTCGAGGAACAATCCCAGGTTGCCGTTGACGTGGGCATGCCCCACGTCGAGGGCGAACCCGAGGCCGCTGTCGGCAAGGCGAGCGAGGAACCCGGGCTCCCGGAAGAAGCAGATATCCCATGCCCCCATGTTCTCGACGGCGAGCCGGACGTTTACGTCCCGCTGGATGGCAGCGAGGTCGTTGAGCGAAGCGCTGAGGGCCCGCTCGGCGGCGCCCCGCATCTCCTCCCCCCAGATGTGCCCCGGGTGAACGACCAGCCGCCCGGCACCGATACGGTCGCAGACCTCTGCGAGGTCGCTGATGACCCTGACGGCCGCCCTCCTCAGGTGCTCGTTCCCGGACGCGATGTTGATGTCGGCGACCGGGGCGTGGACCGTATATCCAAGGTCGAACGAGCTGCAGGTCTCTTCTTCCAAAAAGAGGGT
>JAGVUK010000318.1 GCA_019136335.1 Methanomicrobiales archaeon | reverse complement strand
TCTTCGGCGGGCTCACGGTCGTCGTCTCACCGCTCATCGCCCTGATGAAGGACCAGGTCGACGGTCTCCGGGCAAACGGCATCGCGGCCGCGACGATCAACAGCTCGCTCGGGTACGGGGAGCAAAAGATCATCGAGCGGGTGATCCTCGAAGGCCGGATCCGGATCCTCTACGTCTCTCCGGAGCGGGCCGTGCAGCCGTCCTTCCTCTCGCTCATCGCAAAGGCGGACGTCCGGCTCATCGCGATCGACGAGGCGCACTGCATATCGATGTGGGGGCACAACTTCCGGCCCGAGTACCGCCGGCTCCGGATGCTCAAAGAGCGGTTCCCCGCGGTCCCGGTCATCGCCCTGACCGCGACCGCCATCCCCGCCGTCCAGGACGACATCGCGGTCGAGCTCGCCCTGAAGAACCCGGCCCGGTTCGTCGGGAGTTTCAACCGCAAAAACCTCACCTACCGGGTGGTGCCGAAGGCCCGCTACTTCCAGAGGCTCGTTGCATACGTAAGCGAGCACCGGGACGACGCCGGCATCATCTACTGTTTCTCCCAGAAGGCGACGGAAGACCTCGCGGAGAAACTCCGGGGCAGGGGATTTCTCGCCCTCCCCTACCACGCCGGCCTCCCCGACGCCGTCCGCGCGGAGCACCAGGAGGCCTTCTCCCGCGGCGACGCCGCAATCATCTGCGCCACCGTCGCCTTCGGCATGGGGATCGACAAACCCGACGTCCGGTTCGTCATCCACACCGACCTCCCAAAAGACCTTGAGTCCTACTACCAGGAGACCGGCAGAGCGGGCAGGGACGGGGAGGCGGCGGACTGCATCCTCTTCTACAGCCGGGGCGACTACGCCACCATCCGGTACATCATCGAGAAGGAGTGCACCGATGCGGTGCAAAAGGACGTCGCCTACCGGAAGGCGGGAGCGATCCTCGACTACTGCGAGACCGCCGGGTGCCGGCGGAAGTTCCTGCTCACCTACTTCGGCGAGGACTACCCGGGGGAGCGGTGCGGCGGGTGCGACCGGTGCGAGGCGCCGGTGACGGTCTTTGACGGGACTCCTGTTGCACTGGCGATCATCGCCTGCATCAGGGAGGTCGGGGAACGGTTCGGGGCATCCTATGTCGCCGACGTCCTTTCCGGGGCGAAGACCGCACGGATCCGCGAGAACGGGCACGACCGCATTCCCGCCTACGGCTCCGGCGGGGGATACACCCGCGACCAGTGGCTGCTCTTCATCCAGGAGCTGGTCCGGACAGGGTTCATCACGTCGACGGGCGGCCGGTACCCGGTCCTCACGCTGAACGACCGGAGCCGGGCGGTCATCGCGGGAGGTCTTTTTGTGCCGCTCACGGAGCCGCGGCCGGAGGGCGTCGTCGCGGCGGAGGTGGACGACGACTACGACGAGGCCCTCTTCGCGAGGCTCCGCCGGCTCCGCAAGATCGTCGCCGACCTTGAGCACGTGCCCCCGTTCGTCGTCTTCCACGACAAAAGCCTCAAAGAGATGGCGAAACACCGCCCGCGCACGGGTGCCGAACTCCTCCGGATCTACGGTGTCAGCGAGGGGAAACTGCAGCGCTACGGCAGGAGGTTCCTTGATGCCATCGATAAGCACTGCACCGAAGAGGGAACCGGGCCGGGGCGCCGGAGCGGGTGACGCCGCTGCCGTCCCGATACCCCTCCCGGCCGTGACGTTGCACACCGGGTGGAACCGCCCCGCAGGTCCCGGAAGACGGAATCGGTGGAGAGGCGCCGCCCGCAATGAGGAGAGGGGAGCATCGGGCAGGGGGCTGCAGCCTCTCGCTGTCCGGTAAGACCTCCTTTCTGGTGGAGGATCACGGCACCCGGGAGCGACCCCAAAAATATCCTCCACCCGCCATGAGACCGTCTGCCCCGCAGGTGCCGGAGGAAGGATTCCCGGCGAGATGGGCCCCAGATCCGGCTCATCCAATTTTATAGGTAGATTAATATATTTCTACCAATATTGTGCTCCCATCGCAGATCGAAGGTGCCTCGACCACTGCACTGATCGCTGATTCACAGAAGGCCAGCCGACGATAAAACCCTTTCAGGCGCCCGTAATCGTTCTGAAAGGTGCCGCACGCCCACCACAGCCATCTCTTCCATTCACACGGCGGGACTCGACCGCTCATGAACATCATCGCTCCGAAGCACCTGCCTGCGGGGACAGACCTCTGCGAGGTGTTGAGGAGATGAGAAAAGAAAGCATTCTGGTCTTTTTACTGTTAGCCTGCGCACTGGCAACCGTCGCCAGCGCCGCAGTTGTAGACTTCTCCGTGGTGTGGAACAAGACCTACGGCAAACCTGGCGCGAACGATTCCGCATACTCGATCGTCCAGATCCCGGGGGACAGGGGATACATCTTCGCCGGTGAGACGGGATCGTTTGGCGCTGGAGAGACCGACGCCTGGGTGGTCGATCTCTCCGGATTAGGCGCCGAACGATGGAACAGGACCCACGGTGGCCCCGGCAAAGATACGGCCCGCTCGGTGATCAACACATCAGACGGGAACTACCTCTTTGCGGGGACGCTCACCTCCGTGACCGGGGAAAACCAGAGAGATACCGACGTCCTGGTCGTGAAATTCAGCCCAACGGGTGATCTCATCTGGAATGAGACGTTCGGCGGGCCCGATGACAACGCCACGGCATACGCGGTCGCTGAGGCGGCGGACGGGGGCTACATCGTCGTCGGTGCAACGGCGCCCTGGGGAGCACCGGACACCGATGCGCTGGTGATCAAGCTCAACCGTTCCGGGTCGGAGGAGTGGAACCGCACCTTCGGGGAGCCGGGGCTGAACGATACAGCATACGCGGTCGTCGCGGCACCGTCCGGCGATATCGGTGTGGCAGGAAGCACGGAGTCGTTTGAAGCGTTCGCGACCGATGCGTTCGTCCAGAAGATCGGCCCGTCCGGGAACGAGGCCTGGAACGTGACCTTCGGCGGTGCGGAGAACGACACTGCCCGGTCGATCGTCCTGGCGCCGGACGGGGGTTTCGTCTTCTCGGGGAGTTACATGAGCAGGGCCGCTTCCGGCAGGACAGAGGATGACGCCCTGGTCGTCAAGATGAAACCGGACGGGAAGGTCGCCTGGAACTGGACCTACGGGAACGCAGATGAGAACGAGTCGGCCGGATCGATCATCGCCACCCGCGACGGCGGATACCTCTTTGCCGGCAGGACCGGAAAGTCTCCACTCGATAACGACGCCTGGATCGTGAAACTCGACAGCAAGGGGGCTGTCGAGGGCGACCTGACGATCGGGGGCAGGAACCCGGGCGACCGGGCAGCGTCGGTCATCCAGACGGCGGCATCCGAGTATGTCTTTGCCGGGACCTTCAACAGCACAAAGAAGGGCGGCAAGCTCGATACTGATGCCTGGGTCGTAAAACTGACCACGAAGCCGAAGACGGTGATAAAACCGCCGTCAAAGCCCCCGAAACCGCCGAAAGTCTGCCCCGGACAGTGTCCCCCTCCGACGTCGAAACCGACAATACCGTCCAAGCCGAAGACCGGCAGTATCGGCGACTTCGTCTGGAGCGATACCAACAAAAACGGCATCCAGGATGGCGGTGAGCCCGGGATACGGGACGTCACCGTCAAACTCCTGAATGCACAGCAGCAGGAGATTGCCACAAGGGTGACTGATTCCAGGGGCAATTACCTCTTCAGCGGTCTGCAGCCCGGCGACTATTACGTCAAATTCAGCCTCCCGAAAGACTACACGTTCACCGGGAAAGATGCCGGTGGAAACGACGCTAAAGACAGCGACGCTGACCAGACGACCGGCAGGACTGCGAAGATCACCCTCAAGGCGGAGGAGAAGCAGCTCCAGTGGGATGCCGGG
>JAGVUK010000147.1 GCA_019136335.1 Methanomicrobiales archaeon | reverse complement strand
CCGGACGACCGCGGCGCTCTCGGCGGATGGCGCCGGGATCGAACGGATAGAGTCGCACTACCCGACGCTTGAGGAGATGCTCTTAAAGATCGGGCGGTGATTTCCGGGGACGGGTGGTGATGGAACGTAAATCCGGCCGCATGCCCCCCCTTCTCTTCTGACCCTGCCGGTGCCCCTGCGGCGGGCGGGTGCAAAACAGGGAGCTCCCGGCAATCTCCGTCTCCTGCATGGAACTCTCCCGGGTTTTTCCACCAGAGCAGTATTTATATAGCAGCGGCATACATGTGCCTTCGGAGCCCCGGAGAATTCGCAGCAACCGGCCTCCTGTGAGATACCGTGGCGCGGGTGAAGGCCGACGGGGGTTGACCCGATGGCCGTGCGCCCCGTCGGTAGTGAGGAACCACTCCAGAACGGGTGATCACGAGAACCCGGCGGTCGTTGCCGGAGGAAGGATAATCAGGTCCAAACGTGGGAAAATCAGGAGTTCGACGGGCCTGAAGGGATTTGAACCCTTGGCCTACGGATTAAGAGTCCGTCGCTCTGCCGACTAAGCTACAGGCCCATGTATCTGACTCAATAATATAGCACGGGAAGAGGTATAAATCTTACGGGGCCCCCCCGTAATTCGCCGAAATGGAATCCCTTAATACTATGAGAAGTTACACCATTGTACGCATGCCTGAGGCGGTTCAGAACGTTTCGAAGGAACGTATCAAGTATATCATTTTTGGCTGCGGGAGCACCGGCTATAACGTCGCGGAGGAACTCGGGCAGGAGAGCGAGGACCTCATCATCGTCGATAAGGACGAAAAGCGGGTGGAAGATCTCCGGGACCAGAAATACGAGGCGCTCGTCCGCGATCTCCGCGATCCAAACCTCATGGATGGGCTGCCCGTGCCGGAGGTCGCGTTCATCCTCGCAAACGACCGTGACGCCAACCTGACCGCGCTCAAGACCATCAAGAACCGCTACCCGGCGACCTACGTCATCGCGCGCGCCACCGATCCGGTCAGCGTCGACCTCCTCCAGCAGGAGGGCGCCGACATCGTCCTCTACCCGCAGGAGGTGGTTGCGAGAACCGCCATCCACCACATCAGGAAACTCCACTCGTCAAGGCTCGCCCTGCGCCTCTACGATATGCTTGCCGCCTGGGAGGGGACGCTCTGCATCGTCACCCACTTAAACCCCGACCCGGACTCGATCTCGAGCGCCATGGCGCTCTCGATGGTCGCCCGCCACGCAAGCCACAACAAGCTGAACTGCCGCATCCTCTACGAAGGAGATATCGGACACCAGGAGAACCGGGCGTTCATCAACCTCCTTGAGATCAAGATGGAGCGGCTCACCCCCCAGATCCTTGACGAGTGCAACTACATCGCCCTGGTCGACTCGTCCGCACCCGGCACGAACAACGAGCTCCCGAAGACCACCCGGGTCAACATCATCATCGACCATCACAAGAACGGCGAGCACCCCGCGAGTGTCGCTGACTTCATCGACATCAGGCCCGGGGTCGGCGCCACGGCGAGCATCATGACCCAGTACCTGATGGAGCTCGACATTCCGGTGAGCAAATCGGTAGCTACTGCGCTCCTCTACGGGATCCGGGCCGACACACGGGATTTCAAGAGGAACGTCACCCCCCAGGACCTCAACTACGCCGCGTTCCTCCTCCCCCTGACCGACTCGGACCTCCTCGACAAGATCACCTCCCCCTCCATATCGCAGGAGACCGTGGAGATTATGGGGAACGCCATCAGGAACCGGCGGATCAGGAGCGGCTATCTCTTTTCGAACGTCGGCTTCATCAGGAACCGCGACGCGCTCCCGCAGGCGGCCGATATCCTGATCCACCTCGAGGGGGTGAACACAGCGCTGGTCTACGGTATCAGCGACCAGAACATTGTCATCTCAGGCCGGAACAAGGATATCAGGCTCCACCTCGGGAACGTGATGGCCGAGGCGTTCGGTCCGATCGGCGAGGCCGGCGGGCACGCCACGATGGCCGCCGCGATGATCCCGCTCAATTACTTCTCGATGGTGAAGGAGAAGGAGGAACTGCTCAGTCTTATCATCGACCCGATCCTGAAGCGGTTCTCCAACATCGTCGGCCTGGACAATAATGAGGGCAAGCAATGAGGTTTGCAGACTGGGAACCTCACTACACCGCAATCCTTGAATATTTCGGGTTTGAACGCGAGGCGGACGAGGCAGCCGCCCGGCTGCTTGCGGAGGTTGCCGACGGCCGTGACGATGTCGGGCTCCTGGAGGCGCTCATACGGGGCAGGGCGGTGACGGTCTGCGGGAACGCTCCCTCGCTCCCGGATGAGATCGACCAGATCGAGGGGACGGTGCTCGCCGCCGATGCCGCTGCCGAAGTGCTCGCAGACCACGGTGTCCGGCCTGACGCGGTCTTCACTGACCTTGATGGGGCGACCGACGTCTTCGTCGACCTCTCCCGGCAGGGGACGGTGATGGTCGTGCATGCCCACGGCGACAACGTCCCGCTCCTCCGCCACTGGGTCCCTCTCCTCCCCGGACCGCTCGTCGCCACCACCCAGGCGGCGCCGCTTCCTCACGTCCATAACTTCGGCGGGTTCACCGACGGCGATCGGGCGGTCTTTGCCGCCGACGACCTCGGTGCGGCGTCGATCCGGATCATCGGGTTCGATCTTGCCGACCGGAACGTCGATCCCGTCAAGCGGGGCAAACTCTTCTGGGCAGGGAAACTCCTCCGCCTGATCGGGTATGACCTCTGACGCCCTCATCATCGACGGCTACGTCGACGAGCCTGCATGCCTCGGCGTCGCGCCCTACATCTCCCCCTACATCCGGGAGGTCGCCGGGGTCCTCTCCGGGCACGGTTACACCCCGGGGTACGTCACCATCGACCAGGTCCGGGCCGACCCGGCTCTCGCTGCCGGCTACGGCCGCGGCGATCTCGTGGTGATGATCGCAGGGCTGACCGTGCCCGGCGCTTACATCGGGGGAAAGCCGGCGACCCTCACGGAGATCCAGCAACTCGGGACCCTGCTCCGGGGACCGACCACCGCTATCGGCGGGCCGATTGCGTTTGGTTACGCGCCGGGTGGGGGGAGGAAGGCCGTCCGCCAGGCGATTGCCGGGTTCGACGCCACGCTCTCGGGGTCGCCCGCGGTGGCGCTCGATGCCTGGCTCTCGGGCGGGGAGCCCGCCGGTGCGGCCGACTACTCCCTGACCGACCCCTGGTCCGTGGCAGGCGCCGGGATCGTTGCCCGGCACCCGGCGTTCCCGTACGTGATGTGCGAACTCGAGACCGCGACCGGGTGCTCCCGGGCGACGGTCGGGGGATGCTCCTTCTGCACTGAGCCGTTTTACGGGCTCCCGCGTTACCGGAGCATCGAGGGGATCGCGGAGGAGGTGGCGGCGCTCCATGCGGCGGGCGCCCGCCACTTCAGGCTCGGCCGTCAGCCGGACCTCCTGGCCTACCAGAGCAGCGGCGGGGAGTTCCCGGCCCCGCGCCCGGAGGTGCTCGCCGACCTCTTCTCGGCCGTCCGGGAGAGCGCCCCCGACCTCAAAACCCTGCACATCGACAACATCAACCCGGGCACCATCGCCCGGCACGAGGATGCGGCACGGGCGGCGCTCGAGGCGATCGTCGCCGGCCATACCCCCGGCGACACCGCAGCCTTCGGCATGGAGACCGCCGATCCTGCGGTTGTTGCGGCAAACAACTTAAAAGCCATGCCGGACGATGTCTTCCGCGCAATCGAGGTCGTGAACGACGTCGGCGGGAGGCGGACCCGGGGTATCCCCGAGCTCCTCCCCGGCCTGAACTTCATCGTCGGCCTCGCGGGGGAGACACCGGCGACGTTTGATGCAAACGAAGCGTTCCTCCGG
>JAGVUK010000092.1 GCA_019136335.1 Methanomicrobiales archaeon | reverse complement strand
TCGTCAAAGACCCGGCGGTAGTAGGGGACGTTCTCGTAGGCGTGGTCGAGCAGGCGCGAGAGCACCTCTGCCTGGTAGGCCGCAAGTTCCTCCCGGCTCCACCCCCGGGACTGCCGGAGAAGGGTGTAGGTCTTTTTGTAGGCGGAGTATGCCGGGAGGAGGTGAAGCGCTCTCATCGTCACGGTATCTTCCAGCCGGAGAGCCTTCAATCTCCGATATAGTGTCCGCACACCCATCGGCACTGCTCATGTCGATCCTCTGCATTAAGCGTTTTGCTCGACGTGAGCCGGCATGATACCGGCAGCGGGGAGACGGCCGGCGGTCCGGGGGCGCCTGCATGTGCGTCTAAAAGAAATTCTCGGAATGCGGGAGAGAAACCAGATCCCGGCCGGACGCCCGGCAGAAATGTTTCAGGAACTCGGGGAAGAGATTTTTCTCCGGGATGATCACCCAGATGTCACCGTGCGCGTCAGAGCCGTTGCCCTCCCACGAGCGGAACGAGACATCGTCCATGGCAAGAAGGCGGAGCACGACCATGCCCCTACCTCACGTGTTGCCATATATATACATTGCTTCCGGGAGGTCCGATACCGTGGCCGGCCGGCGCGCCCGGAGAAAGGTATATATGGTCCCCGGGGGTGATTAGAGGTCGCCGAACGGCAGATAGCGCGACTGGACGAAGGCGGCGGAAGGAGTCAACTACCGCCGGTTAAAACCGGTGACATCTCACAGGGAGGAGTTTCAATGTCCTTACAACATTCCGATTCGATTTGCACGAAGGATGCCTGCGAACAGCCTCGATCGTACCGGTCGGCAGACACGACCGCTACCGTTCATCTGCCACAGGATAGGCTCACCGGCTACTTTCGACCCCGCTCCCTCCCGCGTATATCACCCGTGGGTTGTATCGGTGGCGGAGCACTCTTGCGGGTGTCGGCGGACCGGTACGGTGTGCTTTGCATTGCTTTCAGACTACAAGAAGTCTCTGGAGGGCGCGCTTCCTCCCCGGGTTGAAACCCTGGATCTCCGCGCCGTGATATGATGACGGCAGACAGAGTCGACGACAGAGATACCTGGGATTCCTTCATCGACGCCAGCCCGTCCGGACTCCTCTTTCACAAGTGGGACTACCTGCACCTGACGGCAAAGCATACCGGGAGCACGCTCCTCCCCTATGCGGTCTATAAGGGAGACGAACTTGTCTGTCTCTTCCCGCTCTTCTCCCGGCGGATACACGGCATCAACGCCGTCTTCTCCCCTCCGCCGCTCACCGTGATACCGCACCTCGGGTGCGTCATGGACGGGAACTTCGAGAGGCTCAAACAGAGCAAGAAGGAGTCGGTGCTGCACCTGGTCGCCGAAGATATCCGGGGAGTGCTTGCGGACATCTCGCCGAACTACCTCTCGATAGCCTTTGTCCCGGAGTTCAACGACATACGCCACTACCTCTGGGACCGGTGCGACGCGAGGATCCGGTATACCTACACCATCAACCTGGAGCGGCCGCTTGAGGAGATCCAGGACAACCTCCACTACAAACTCCGCAATAAGCTGAAGAGAGAGGCGAAAGCCGGTCTTTTGCTGGAGAAGACAAACGACGTCTCGACGCTCCACCGGCTCCTTGCCGACCGGTACCAGGATCCCTCGCTTGATATCCCGCCCATCCGGCGGGAGTATCTCGAAGACCTCGCGCGTGCTTACCCGGACAGGATCGGAGTGTACCACCTCTACGATGCCGGAGACGATCTCGTGGGCGTGGTGGCGACCCAGGAGTACAAACGGTTTCTGCTCTGGATGGGGACGCCACGGTTAAAGAGCGCTCATGCCGGGAACGAGTACCTCCAGTGGCTCTTGATCCAGAGGGCAAAGGCCGAAGGCTACCGGATGTTCGAGAACATGGGTGCAAACAACCCGGACCTGGCCTTCTTCAAATCGAGGTTCAACCCCAACCTCACGACCTACTTCGAGATCGAGAAGAAGGATACCCGCGGAGCGGTCTCACGGTGGGCGTACCTCACCTTCGTCAAACGACTGATGATGGCGGCAGGCAGGGTTTAGGAGCCCTCTCTCCCCCGGCCCCTCCGTACCGAAGCGACAGGCTACAGGCCCGATGCCTGGCCTTGATCGGAGGGACCGGAAGGCGTCCCGGGAGTCTGCATCGCGAGGGCTCCTATCCGGAACCGGCGCCGACCGCCATATTAATCAGGGTGACTGGGGGAAGTAGGAAACCTCCGGGGGAACCCGGCAGAACGGGGGAAGAACGACTTGCCGGTCGAGGTAATCTCTGATAGAGAGACATGGGATACGTTCATCGATGCCGGCCCGTCCGGCCTCCTCTTCCACCGGTGGGACTTCCTGGAGATCACCGGGCGGTGGACCGGGTATAAGGTCCTCCCCTACGGTATTTACCGGGGCGAGGAACTCGTCGCCGTCTGCCCGCTCTTCCATAAGCGGGTCTGCGGTCTCTCCATCGTGCTCTCGCCTCCGCCGCTACAGGCGGTCGTGCCCTACCTCGGTGTGGTGATGGGCAAAGACTACGCCACGGCGAGGCAGAGCAGGAGAGAGTCGATGCTGCAGGTGGTCGCTGATGGGCTCCGCGAGATATCCGGGGATCTCGCCCCGGACTACTTCTCGATGAGCCTCGTCCCGGGCTTTCGCGACGTCCGCCAGTTCAGCCGGGACGGCTACCGGGTCAGGATCAACTACACCTACGCGATCGACCTCACCCCTCCCCTGGAAACCCTCTGGGAGAACCTGAACGGGAAGTTGCGGACAAGTCTCCGGAAGTTTGAGAAGGACGGCTACTTCATGGAGGAGGGGGATGACCTCGGCCCGCTCTACGAGGCGGTAGGCCGGCGGTTCAGCAGCCCGGAGATGAATATCCCGATGGTCACACGGCGGTACTTTGAGGATATCTTCCGGGTGTATCCCGACCACGTGCATGTCTACTATCTTTACGACCGGAGCGGTGCCCTCAAGGGGGCCGGCACGACCCAGGAGTACAAACGGTACATCCTCTGGGTCGGAGGGCCGAAGATCGACGGCACCTCGGCAAACGAGTACCTCCAGTGGCTCCTGCTCCGGGATGCGAAAGAGAAGGGCTTCCCGGAGTTTGAGAACACGGGGGCGAACAACCCGAACCTGAATATGCACAAGGCGAAGTACAACCCGGCTCTCTCGGTCTATCTTGAGGTGAGCAGGAAGAACAGCGCGGGGAAGGTGGCGGAGTGGGTCTACAGCAGCATCGCGAGCTCGCCCCGGATAAAGAAGAGAGTCGTCCCCTATATCGAGTGATCCGTCTCAGAGATCGCCGATCTCGATCGGGAGTTTCTGGATGAGGTAGCGGAATTTTCCGCCCCGGGTGCGGGGAATCTCGTCGACAAAGCGGATGTGGACATTCACCTCATCGCCGAGCTGCCACCGGAGCTCCCGGGTCAGCTGCCGGGTATCCTCCTCGGTGTAGGTCGGTTTTCTGACGACCTTCATGACGAGTTCGCCCATCTCCTCCTGGTACATCTGGAACTGCCTGATGTTCTCAAAAGCTCCCGATTCGTAGTTGATGGGCGTAACGGAGATCAGATTTCCGTTCCGGGTCACGATGAACTCCTGGAGTCTCCCCTCAACCCGCTCAAGCAGTGGATACTGTCTCCCGCACGAGCACTGCTCTTTTGTCGCGACCGCAACGTCCATGGTCCGGTAGCGGATGAGAGGGCAGACGAAGTTGGTGAGGCTGGTCGCGACCACCTCCCCCATCGCGCCCGGCCCCTCGACGGGCCGGTCGTCCTGCCCGATCAGTTCGACGACGCCGTATTCGGGGAAGATGTGGTAATGGGTGCTCTCCTCGCACTCCCCGGCGAGGACGGTCTGTTCGGAGTTTCCGTACCAGGAGAAGACCCGGCAC